>JAPLFN010000116.1 GCA_026390655.1 Candidatus Kapaibacterium sp. | reverse complement strand
CGTGTACGCCGCTTGATCTCACGCACCACCTTTTCACTGCTTGTTGGTCTGCCCATTGTAGTCTCCTTTTACCCAATGATGATGTAATTTCATCACTAAGAAAACAACCTACAACTGTCCACTATGATCTGACGTCTAACAGAGGAGATCTGTATGAGGGTGCCAAAAATATTCGGCCGATTGAGTGCGCCGGTCTGCGCTGTGAGCGTGCTACTTTGCTCCAATGTTATGGCACAAGAGTCTGTGGTTAGAGATTTGCGTCTTGTGAACCCTTCCCAGCCGAAGTTCCCCCTTGTGTTGCGATCATCCGGCAGTGCCACGGCTCGGCAGAATCTTACATTTCCTGCTACACTCCCTACCGTTGGTCAAGTCTTACAGGCTTCTGCGATTGCAGGACCAGACGTAACGACAGTTTGGGCAACGCCCAGTGCTTCAGGTGGGTTCACGATTGTGCGCAACGCTACAACCGACGCTACGGCTGATAATGCCAATTATCAGGATGCGGTGGAAATGACAGTTGCCGTTCTGGCGAACACGAGCTATACCGTTGACTGTCTAGTAAGAACACAGAACCTTGTCGGAAATCATAACACGGACTTCTCGTTCACGTTCCCCTCAGGGACGATGACCTATAGTGTAGAGAGGGCGGACGCCAACGGAGGTGAAAGTGCCGTTTTTGATGCAGCCTCACCCGCAGAGCGCGTCAACAACGACTCCGATGGCGCAATACGGGTGTTTCGCTTACAAGGAGTGCTATACGTAGGCGGCACCGCAGGTAACCTGCAGTTCAGGTTTCGGTGTAATGGATGTGGTGGTGGTGGAGATCAGGTCCAGATTCTTGCAGGATCATATCTCTCAGTAGGGCGATAGCATACCGCAATAGCATGCTATCTCACTACCCATATACCTCCTCAGCTGTAACTCGTAACTAGTAACTTGTAACTCAAAAAATTCCCTATCTTTGTAGCCCCCTCCCGGAGATACCCCGGAAAGGGGCTCTTTTTTCCTCAAATTTTGCCCCGAGCAATCGGGAGCGAGGTACCACATGTTGTATAACGGCCCTAAGGTCAGGCTCTCCCGCAAGGTGGGATTTGCCATGACTCCAAAAGCTCGCAAGTACATGGACCGCAAACCAGCCCCTCCGGGCCAGCACGGTGCATCGAAGAAGCGCGCTAAACTCTCTGACTACGCAAAGCAGCTTATGGAAAAGCAACGCTTGCGCCTTCAGTACAACCTCCACGAACGTCAAATGACGAACTATATCAAGAAGGCCGCCCGCATCCAGGGTAACAAGGTGGACATCCTTGTACAGCTTCTTGAGCAACGTCTAGATGCCCTTGTGTTCCGCGCCGGCTTGGCACGCTCTATCTATGCTGCACGCCAGTATGTTCGTCACGGTCACGTTACCATCAACGGTAAAAAAGTGGACATGCCGGCATACGCCGTGCAACCGAATGACGTGATCGCTGTGAAGGAAAAGAGCCGCAAGCTCGAAGCCATCCAAGAAGCTATCCGCTCTTCGGCACCGCCACCCTATATCGAAATGAGCAAGGCCGACTACTCCTTCAAGTTTATCTACATGCCACCGCGCGAAGAAGTGCCGGTGATATGCGAAGTCCCACTTGTTATCGAGTACTATAGCCGATAAAATCGGGTAGCGCGATAGCATGCAGGTAGCGCGAGAGCATGCTCTCGTGCTACCTTTTGACATGCTCTCGCGCTACCTTCAGACCTGATTCATGTATGTGGATCAGGTCTTTTTTTTATTCGTTATATCTTGCAGCATGACCGGTGCAATCGACATAGGCGGTACGAACATCAAGTATGGCGTTGTTGGCAGCAACGGCAACGTCCTGTGGGAACTGTCAACCCCAACGGTAGCCTCGGAAGGTCGAGAGTTGGTTCTAGGGCGCATCTGCGGAGTGGTGAAGCAGATCATAGAAAAGACGCCGGACGTGGTATCAATTGGGATCGGCGTCCCCGGCGTTGTGGATCCCTCAACAAAACACGTACAAGCGCCACCAAATCTGCCTGGATGGGATGATGTTGACCTTCTGGCGGAGTTGCGCATGGTAAGCCCCTTACCCATGGACGTGGAGAACGATGCCAATGCCGCGGCCTTGGGAGAAGCAACGATGGGAGCAGGTGTTGGGCATCCTGACTTCCTTTATGTGACGCTTGGTACGGGTATTGGTGGGGGAGTGATCCTAGATGGGAAACTCTACCGCGGACCGAATGGTGACGCGGGGGAGATAGGCCATATTATCCTCGATGCATGGGCTAGGGAGGGGGCTTTTGACCCGCGACCGTTCCGCACGGGCGTCATGGAAGAATATGTGGGTATTCAGGGCATCCTGCGCATGGCCCGAGAACAAGGCGAAGAGGTGGAAAATGTGCGGCGTATTCAGAATGATGCCGTGTTCAAAGAAGCAGGCAGGTTGATCGGAATAGGACTCTGCTCGGCCATGGCCGTGCTAGGTCTACGCGTGCTGATTCTTGGTGGGGGAGTGTCTCAAGCTCCGTTTATTGTTGAGTCGATCAGAACTACCATGAAACACCGTGCAATACCCACGATAGCTCATGCGTTGATAGTCCTGCCGGCGCAGTTTGGCTCGCACGCCGGACTCATGGGAGCGGCCGCCGTTGGCCGGGCTGTTGTAGAAGCGTGAGTTCGTACCTTTGCAAGATTCTCTTTAACGTATCATCAGGGCACATGCAGAATTCCAATCGTTCACTGCACTATGCGTTCGCGTCTATAGCGTTCATTGTCTCATTGATCACGTTCCTGTTAACGGTGCAACCTACGGTCCCTTTCTGGGACTGCGGTGAGTTCACTGCCGCTGCTGTTCAGCAACAGGTACCACACCCGCCGGGAGCCCCGTTGTTCCTCATGCTGGGGAAACTCTTCCACCTCTTGCCTTTCGGCGATCCGGGCTGGCGGGTGAATTTGCTTTCCGTTGTTGCGAGTTCGGCTACGATCTTGTTGCTGTATCTCATCACGGTAAAGGTGATCCGGAACTTCTTTACTGAAGATCTTGGCGATGTGAAGAATGCTCTTCTCGTCTACGGTTCGGCATTTGTTGCTGCGATGACGTACACATTCACCGATACATTCTGGTTCAATGCCGTTGAATCGGAAGTGTATGCGGCGTCGTCGTTGTTCGTTGCGATCATCGTCTTTCTCATGATGGTGTGGAACGAGAAAGCAGATGATGAGGGTCACGAGCGCTACCTGTTGCTCATCGCCTACATCATAGGTCTCTCGATCGGCGTGCACCTGCTGTCGATACTGACGGTGTTTTCTCTGGTGCTCCTAATCTATCTCCGCAAGTACACGTTCTCTCCGAAGACATTGCTCTTGACGCTGGCGATTGGATTAGTCACGTTCTTTGTAGTCTATACGCTCATCATCATGAAGTTGCCGGCACTCTATGCCGGAAACTTCCCGTTCAAGAATGATGCGGGCGAGTTTCTCATCAGCGACAACTCGCTCTTCTCCGTTATCGGCATTGCCTTGCTAGGTCTTGCAGGCTACGGAATGTACTATGGCAAGAAGACAAACCACGGCGTATTGTCTCTGCTCTCAACATCGTTCCTGCTCATCGTCCTTGGGTACTCCACGTACGGCCACATCTTGGTTCGCGCTAACTCCAACCCGCCGATGAATGAGAACAAGCCGGAGAATTTCTCAAAGCTTGTAAGCTACCTCGGTCGTGAACAATATGGTGAGGCACCTACATGGCCACGCCGCTATCAGACAGAGCAACGTTTTGTTACGCACTATGTAAAGGAAGGCCCGTGGGAGCGTCCGCCATATAAAGTTGTGACGCGTAAGGACGGAGCACGTTTTCAAAAGCCGGATTTTGCGAGCTGGAAGACGAATGGGAAGTCTCGGTACAACGCCGGTGAGTTTAAGTATCTGTGGAATTATCAGATCGACCACATGTATCTTCGGTATTTCCTGTGGAACTTCATGGGTCGGGTAAGCGACGTTCAAGATGCGCCGGCCTATAGCCCCCTTACAGACCCGAAGGTGGTTGAATCCTTCAATCACAAGAATGGCTACGCCAAGAATTTCCCGATCAACTACTTCGTTCTACCGCTCATCCTTGGTCTTGTTGGACTGTTCTTCCACTTCCAACGTGATAAGAAGATGGCATGGGTCTATCTCGTGCTTTTCTTGATGACGGGAGTTCTCGCAGCCATCCAGCAAAATCAGCAGAATCCGCAACCACGCGAGCGCGACTACTTCTACGTAGCCTCATTCATGATCTACTCTATGTGGATCGGTCTTGGTGCGTTCTTTTTGCTCGAAAAACTCAAGAACAACGTCGCGGCGCTAGGGGGCGGATTGCTCGCCATCGTTGCGCTCGTGCCTATCAATATGGCGCGGCAAAACTGGACAACGCACTCGCGTGCGGGCAACTACCTAGCCTTTGACTATGCCTATAACATTCTTCAGTCGGTTGACAAGAATGCAATTGTCTTTACGAATGGAGACAACGACACATTCCCTGTGTGGTACTTGCAAGACGTTGCCGGCGTTCGTCGCGACGTACGTGTTGTGAATCTCTCTCTCGGTCAGACAACGTGGTACATTGAACAACTCAAGAATCGTGATCCGCATGGTGCTGCGAAGTTGCCGTTGACGTTCTCTGACGAACAGTTGACAGTGTCCGAAGAAGACCCTAAGGCACTTTCGTATGAGTTTGCACCTGGACGTGTAGTGGTGATCCCTGTGAAAAGGTCTATCCTCGAATCGTTTACGAAGGACACGGCCATCATTAATCGTGGTACGATGAGCTGGACGTTTAAGGGTGGTGGTGGACGTCAAAGCGAGTCTGGTCAACCCGAGTACTTTATTGGTGTGCAACACAAACTCGTGTTGGACATTCTGCAGCAGACAAAGTTTGAGCGTCCTGTCTACTTCTCTACCTCTGTTGGCGATCCGTCGTGGGCTGATGAATATGTAGGACTCGATAACTACCTCAGACTAGAGGGCATGTGCTTCCGCGTCTGTCCAACACCACAGTCATCGGCTATCGGTGAAGGAGTTAATCAGGCTGTTATGGAGCGTACGCTCATGCAGCCATTGAATGGCGATGAGGTGTTCACTGAACCACATGTTGGTTTGAAATTCAGAAACCTAAATAATCCGAATGTGTATTACGACGATGTGAATCGCGGATACATCCTCAATTATCGCAACATCTTTTACAAGTACGCAACGTATTGTCTCTATGACATGAAGGACACCGTTAGGGCCGGCAAGGTGATGCAGAAGATGAACGAGACACTTTCACTTGATCTCTTCCCGCTAAGCGTGATGTTTGAGCTTCAGCTTGCCCGCTTCTATGAAGTGTGTGGACTGCAGAAAGAAGCAGATGATATGGCATTGCGTGCGGTAGCTAGTGCCGAGGCTATCATCAAGACGCCATCATTGCGTGCTGCCGAGCAGAATATGCCTGAGGATGCACAGCCCGAGCTCATTGCTGCGGACGCTGCGGCAATTGCAGGTAAGTGGGATCTATCCTTACGGTATTACAAGGCTCTTGGCCGTGGATCTTCTGCCGACCCGTTATTGAACTTCAAGATCGATGAAATAGAGATCCTCAAACGCGAGCGCGTCAAGGATTACGCAGGTGCGTTAAGCGTTGCTGAGGGCCTACGTTCTCGCTACGCTGTTGCCAATGCAGATCGTCGCACGCAACAGGCAGGATCTGAGCTAGAACAACGTATTGGTGAACTTCAACGTCGCCTTGGTCGCGTTCCACCGGCAGCGATCACCATGATGCCATGAACGACCTCACACTCTGGCCGTTAACTCTTACGATCGTGATCGCCACTTCGGCGGTCACGATCGTTTCATTTCAGAACAGACGACTGTTTGAATTGCTCATGATGGATGTTGAGGAGGTTCTAGGGAATAGGGGCGAATGGTGGCGGCTGTTGACGAGCGGATTCGTGCACGCAGACTATCCGCACCTGTTCATGAACATGGTGTCGCTCTACTTCTTCGGTTCATGGTTTGAACACGTGATCTCCTCATGGCGCTTCGGCATTACGTATGGACTCGGGATCCTTATCGGATCATTCGTTTCGCTCATCGTCCATCGCCACAACCCACGCTACCTTGCTGTGGGTGCAAGCGCAGGTGTGTGTGCTGTTGTTGGCGCCGCAACGGTTGTCTATCCTGATCTTGGCATGATGATCTTCCCGCTGCCATTTGCTTTGCCAGCATGGATCATCGGCTCATTGTTTGTAGCCTATTCGATCATTGGTTCCAAATGGGGCGGCGATAACATCGGACATGAGGCACACCTGGGTGGCACGTTTGCCGGTGTCGGCCTCGTTGCTGCATTCTTCCCCGAGCTTGCCTTACAGCATTGGCCGTATGTCTTGGTGATGCTTTCCGCAGGGGCAGGGGGCTACATCGTCTCACGACGAATGAGCTTGCGAAGATGAGCATGATCGCCATAGTGGACCTCGTTCGTAACAAGAGCAGTCTCGACCCATGGCAACGTAACCTTCTCGTATTGTGGTTTGCGCAGTTCATTGCCATGATCGGCATGAGCGCGTGTATTCCATTTTTGCCGCTGTTTGTGAGAGATCTCGGAGTTGAAAAAGAAGACGCTGCTCTGTGGAGTGGCCTCATTACAGCAGCCCCCTTCGTAATGTCGGCCCTGCTTACTCCGTTATGGGGCGTGCTCGGCGATAAGTACGGTCAGAAGAGTATGGTTGTCCGTGGCGTGTTTGGCCTTGGTATTGCCATGACCTTGATGGGCCTGTCTACAAACATCTGGATGCTTCTCGGCCTTCGAATATTTCAAGGGGCTGCAAGCGGATTTGTAGCATCAAACAATGCCTTTGTTAGTGCACAAACACCATCAGAGAAGGTGGGCGTGTCACTTGGAACTCTCGTGACGTCCATCAGCGCAGGGAACATCATTGGCCCGCTCATCGGAGGAGTGATCAGTGATGCCCTCGGGTTCCGTCCTGTCTTCTTTTTTGTTGGAGTGATGTGCGCAGTGAGTCTGGTGATCCTCATTGTGAAGCTCAAAGAGGAGCGTACGAATATCTCTACCCGCGGTGCGCGTGTGATGGGAAATGTTCGAGTTGCAATACGTAACCCACAATTGCGAAGCGTGCTGCTGATGATCATGCTATCACAAACGGCAATAGTGCTGGCAACGCCGATCTTCCCTTTCTATCTCGAGGAACTCGGCGCACCTACGAAGATGTTGTCAACTCTTGCCGGACTCGTAGTCAGTATCGTTGGCATCTGTACCATCATCAGCGCGCCGTGGTGGGGCGCACGAAGCGATCGGTTCGGATTCCGAGCTACGATGATCGCCGCTGGAGGAGTCGTGACCATCGGTATGCTTCTGCAGGCAGTTGTTCCCAGCTACGAATGGCTATTCCCTGTGCGGACAATGATGGGGCTCGCAGTGGGCGCGTTGTTGCCGCTCATGTATGGCGAACTCTCGAGGAATGCACCGGCTGGACGCAAGGGTGGGATCATGGGGCTTGCAAGTAGCGCTACATTGTTTGGAAATCTATCGGGTCCACTCATTTGCAGTGCCATAGCTACACATGCGGATCTACGTTTTGTCTTCGTTGCCTCTGCAGTCGTGATGGGAGTTGTGATCTGGATCGGTAAAAAGCCTTTTGACAGAGTTTCCTAAATTGGGTTTCATGCTACTTCAAATACAGTTAGGGTCGTTGTCTATGCGTTGCTTTCTCTTCTGCGTTTTTGCGTTGATACCTACGATGTTGTTCGCCGATCCGAATGGGAAGGCGGGCAGAACGTCTACGTCCACAGCCGGATGCGGAGATTGTCACGGGGCTTCTGCGAGTTCATCCACGCGCGTTACACTCGAAGGCGGACCACGCAAGGTGCTTCCGGGCTCAACAACCACCTTCACAGTAGTGGTTGCGCATTCCTCACAGCCAAGGGCTGGTGTTGGCATTGCAATGCGGACAACACAAACGGGGAGCACAAACATCGGGACATTGGCCTTTGCTGCAGGAAGTGGTTTGCGTCTTCGCGGCGCTGAGCTATCGCAATCTGCACCCCAAACAATGTCGGGCGGATCATTCAAGTTCACCTTCACCTGGAAAGCCCCTTCACAAGTGGGCACGTATTTCCTTCAAGGGATCGGTAATGCGGTGAATGGAAATGGCAGAGAAGATAGTGGTGATTCATGGGCATGGATGACGCCGGTAGCGATTACGGTAGAAGCTGCAACAAGTGTTGAAGAAGATGTGGCTCCGATCGCAATGATCTATCCGAACCCATATTCAAGCGGGAGTATTCTGCATCTTGGCAATGAGCTCACTGGTGCAACGCGCATTCAGCTCATTGATGTGAGAGGAAGCGTTGTGTTCAACGAAGTTCTAGAGCTTACGCACGGCACGCTACCCGTTCCATTGGCCGGTCTTCATTCGGGAGTCTATGCCATCCTAGCGTCGAATGCAACGATGACCCGCCGTGGGCAGATCATGATCCGAGGAAGATCGCACTCATGATAGCGTTCTCAGTCTGCATCGCCTCGGCGCAGACTGATATTCTGCGCGATCAGCGAGAAGGTGAACAGCATCGCAAGGATGCTGAGGCGTACTTCGAAAGCCTGCATGTTGTACCTCCCGGTATGAATTGGTGTGCGGTAAATGCCGCCGTGCGCGATGCACGGTTTGCAAAGAGTGGAAACAACGCCGAGTGACCCGCTCCCCAAAAATACTACCAACTGAAATGATAGTTTGGTGGTCGAAAGGAGATCGATATGGGACGGAAACATTTCACG
>JAPLFN010000068.1 GCA_026390655.1 Candidatus Kapaibacterium sp. | reverse complement strand
CAGCAACGAGGATGCGGGTTCTAAACTCCGTTGTCTTCGCGGTGAGCTCTTCGTCAGAGAGCGACGACAACGTTGCATAGATTCTATTGATTTCAGCGACGATAGGCAGCAGTGCTTTGACGTCTTTATCGTGTTTTGAGCCGCCGAGGATCTTCTGAATGAACTTGATCATGGGTATTCGATAGATGATTACGATGCGCCATTGACGCACATCGGTGTTGTTTGGTGCCACCAATTAGGTGTAAGCCTGCAAAATTACTCGTTATTTTGCTGCTACCCCAACAGTAGACCCAGAAAGCACACCTAATGCCAAACGAACCTGTCGACATTCTTGTATACAGCCCTGAGAGCATTTTAGCCCAGGCGGCAGAAGCCCCAGAACATCTCGGCTATAAGCTCGTGAGGTTCTATGTGGATGAAAAGGGGCTCATCGCGAAACATCCTACTGAAAGAGTTGACACATTCTATCTCTCGCCATCGGGTGGCACGCTGAGAGACTCGGAACTTAACATCGTGCTCTATAGCGCCAAATATGACCTGTATAAAGGCCTTGGGCGCACGCCATGATCTATCTCGACAACAGTGCAACAACCCAGGTCGATGAGGAGGTTCTAGATGCAATGCTCCCGTGGCTGCGAGGTGGTTATGGGAATGCATCGAGTATCTACAAACTTGGTCGCGAAGCAAGAGTTGCAATTGAGGATGCCCGCACTACTATTGCTTCATCTATCAATGCTCATCCCGCGGAGATAACGTTTACAAGCGGAGGCACGGAGTCAAACAACACAGTTCTTAGAAGTTGTCTGATTGAGTCTCGTCTCGCGGACGCATTGTATGTGGGCGCTACAGAGCACCATGCCATTCTCGCCCCGGCAGAGGAGCTATCACATCAGGGCTATCCATACACCGTCTTGCCAGTTGACTCCGATGGATTGATCTCGCAAGATGTCCTGGCCTCTCATAACACCCGCCGAACGCTTGTGAGTGTGATGCATGCGAACAACGAGACAGGTGTTATCCAGCCCCTTTCTGAGATTCGGGCTCTTATGTCCGATGTCTATCTGCATAGCGATGCTGTTCAGACTTTTGGGAAGATCCCTATTGATGTCGAGACTCTTGGGGTCGATTTTCTTACAATGTCTGCTCATAAGATCCATGGACCGAAGGGCATTGGCATGCTCTTCATCAAGAAAGGAATAGACTTTAAGGCTCATCAGCAAGGGGGCGGGCAGGAACGTAACAGGCGAGCGGGCACCGAACCTGTGGCCTTGATCGTGGGGGCGGCAGTTGCGGCTCAGCGGGCAGTTACGGAGATGGAACGTCGTTCTACCCATATGCGCAGCCTTGTTGACCTTGCTCGACAATTGATCATTGATCAAATAAGCCAAGTACGTTTCAATACGCCCATAACGGGCTGCGTACCCAACATTCTTAACGTGTCATTTGTGGACGCAGATCGCCTCGATGGGGAAGCCATACTTCAGAGTATGGATATGCATGGAATCGCTGTGTCGAACGGCAGCGCGTGTGTTTCGGGCAGCGTGCAGCCTTCTCATGTGCTCCGTGCAATGGGGCGTCCACACCGAGAGGCGAAGGCCGCGGTCCGTTTTTCCGTTTCAAAGGACAACACTATCGAGGAAATCACGCAGGCTGTTGCAATTCTTGGAGCAATTGTTCGTGATTTACGTGGTTAAACACCAAATGCATATATTGTGTGTCGAAACACATAAATGCTGTTGAAATCACCACGTTTACAGGATTAGTACTATGCGCGTTATGCTCAGCACGTTGGCGGTTTATCTCATTTTTTCGGGACATTTATTGGCAGGCACGGGCATAGCCGGTGCGCAGTCGGGTGCCAAGAAGTACACGTTGAATAACGCGGTCGGTAAAAACGGCATCGAGTTTATCTCAGATGCTCCAATGGAGAAGATCACAGGCACGGCTGAAGGTGTTGGTGGTTCGTTTGCGTTCGACGCGTCGAACATTGAGGCAACTAACGGTCGGATTGAAGTTCAGGTTCTGTCCATGAAGACCGCGAATTCGAAGCGCGACGGACATATGTATGGCGAGAGCTGGTTAGACGCGGCAAAATTTGCCACAATCGCGTTCGACGTGAAGTCACTTAAGGATGTCAAGGTGGTGACGAAGGATGGTAAGAGCGTGGTTACTGCCACCGCCATCGGCTCTTTTACCTGCCATGGCGTGTCGAAGCCGTCAATCGCCGGAATTACAATTACCTACATTGCAGAGTCTCCCGAGACTCAAAAGCGGGCATCCGGTAACCTTGTCATGATTGAAGCGAACTTCACGGTAGCACTCGCTGAACATCAGATCACGGGCAAGGCCGGTATGGTTGGTAAGGACGTGGGTGAGACCATCGATATCAAGGCAAAACTTTTTGCTAACTCGTAGCCCTAACGTGATTTAGACGAAAAAGAATTCGATTTGTGGCTAAGAGCTGACGAGAGACCGTCGGCTCTTGCTATTTTATGGGGCTTGGCGGTAACAAATCTTCGACTAGACAGTTGATGAGTCAAGAAATGATGAACATCCCCGGATATCCCGACATGAAAATAATCTACCGTGTTGCTTTGTTGATCGTACTTAGCTCATTCATTGCTATCCCGCATCTGTATGCACATTCTGCGGGGATGACGGGAGTTTACGCAGTAGGCTGCGGGAATTGTCACGGCGGGCAGACAGCTGCCACGGCCGTGACTCTAGAGGGTCCACGCACCATTCGTACCGGGCAAACCGGCAACTATACGTTTGTGGTCGGCCATGCCAATGTAAATAATCAGAATGCCGGTTTTAACCTGAGCATTCGTCAAGGAGCCGGAGTAGCCGGCACACTCAATGCAGGCGTAGGCTCACAGAACATCGGAGGCGAGCTCACACATACAGCCCCTTTAGCAATGGGTGCCGGTGGCGCTCGTTTTGCATTCACGTGGTCTGCACCTGCAGCCCATGGAGTGTATGCATTCAATGGTGCGGGCAACGCTGTTAATCTGGATTTGATTTCATCGGATCTCGATGATTGGAACCTCACCGGCAACATTAACATCACTGTTACAGGCGCAACCTTTACTGGCCCAGCTGCGGGCACAACCGTTTGCCGAGGCACGCCTGTTACCTACACTTGGACGCAAACAGGACTCACAACGGTGCGCCTAGAGTGGTCGAAGGACAATTTTGCTACTACTGAGGTACTGGCCACGAGTGTCGACGCTTCAACACTAACGCTCTCCTACAACATCCCGGCCAGCCAAGAACCAGGCACATATTTTGTGCGCATGATTGACCTTGCATCGAGCACCGAAGTAGGGCGTGCAACGAACCCAGTCTCGGTGTCGGGATCGCCTGTGATTGCTCTTCAACCAGTGAACACGCTCGTTTGCGAGGGAAAGCCCCTTAACCTTACTGTCTCTGCAACGGGTACAAATCTTCAGTATCGCTGGCGTCGCGGTGGCGTTGATCTTCCCGGTGGTGTAAATCCGGTGCTCGTGATCAACACTGTAGGACAAGCAGAAGCCGGCACGTATGACTGTGTAATATTTGGTTGTGGCGGAAACGTAACATCGTCACCAGCCGTAGTAACTGTAGGCAGCAAGCCTCGTGTCACGACGCAGCCATTTCCTCGAAGTGTTTGCGAATCTGATAGTGTCTCGTTCAGCATTGATGCCACCGGGAATGATATCAGTTTTCAGTGGTTAAAGAATGGCGAGCAGATTCCCGGCAAGGTTTCAAAAAAGATCTCCTTCGCGAATGTGACGCTCTTTGATGAAGGCGACTATAGTTGCTTGGTGCAGGGGGCTTGTACTCCCGAAGCGGTAAGCATTGTTGCTAAGCTCAATGTGATCGAGCGCCCACTCATACGAGTTCAACCGGTAGACAAGAGCCTCAAGTCAGGGGATACGCTGGCGCTGAACTTTGACGCGTCGGGAGAGCTACTCGCATATCAATGGTTCAAGAATGGAGTTGTCATTCCTGACGGCACTCAGCGTGTGTATCGCAAGTTCCCGGCTGCTCGCGCGGATTCAGGAGTGTATTCGTGTAGAGTATCGAATCAATGCGATACTATTGTCACACGAAATGCTACGGTGAAGGTGACTGCAAATGCAGGGCCTGGTCAGTTGGAATTGACAAGTACGGGTCTACTACTCAAGGCTGTCCCATCGTGCTCCTCTGTTGATACAACGATAGCCGGTATGCTTGTAAATGAAGGGGGCTCATCAATTACCATTACTTCGATCTCAGCCGAGCCGGTGGCCAACATTTCTGTCATAGGATTGAGTGCCCCACTGGTTCTTGCGCCGAATGAGCGGCGAGATGTTCGTATGAAGATTACACCAAAGAAGTCGGGACCGTTTACGGCATCGGTTACGTTCTTCGCATCAAGTGGCAATAGGGTATTCACCGTTACGGGCAACGCCGCAACAGGTCTTTCTTTTGAAAGGGACACACTCGTGTTTCCTCAGGGAGTGCTTGGCGATCGGAAGTGCAACGTCTCTATCCCACTGCCTTGTCCTGCTTCAGAGGTACGTCGTATCAAACTCACGGGACTTGGTGCAACAACATGGAAGAATACCTCAACTCTTACTCTGCCGTTTCAGATTGCTGATTCGAAAACCATTGACCTTTGTTTCGAAACAACGGAAGAGACCGGTGAGGATGCTCTGGTCACTGTAGAGACTGATGCAGGAGACGCAACCTTTGTTCTCACACGCCGCATCATTTCTGGTATTGACGACGATGAATCTCCGGCCTCTAAAATCAGAATTGCTCCAAATCCAATGACCGACGAACTACGAATCACAAGCCCATTCCTTGGTGAGATGTCGGTTCGAATTGTGTCGATCACAGGTGACGCGACCTCAATGGTAGCACGGTGGCGTCCGGATTGTACGTTCTCGTGATCGAACAGCGTGGCACTTCACGGATAGAAAAGATCATTCTCCGTTAAGACCACAGGAGAAATCGAACACAAAAAAGGGCGAGTCGCATGACTCGCCCTTTTTGCATTTCACATACCTACCGAGTACTTACGGGAAGATGCCCAGTGAGAGGTACGATTGCGCGATCTTGTCGATCGAGCTTACGAATGCCGCCGTCCGCATGTCCTTGACTTTAGGATTGCCGAAGTATTGCTCCATGATCGTGTGATAGGACGAGATCATGGTGTCTTCAAGGCCCGAGTTGACAAGATCTTCTTCATCGGCACCGCGTGCCACCATGTTACGCTCAACAACGGTAAGAGACTTGCCGGTTAGACGCTCTACGGTCTCCACAAGTCGGGTGTTTGTGCCTTCTTCGAAGCGCTTGTCCATCCGACCAAATCTCACGTGAGAAATGTTCTTCAGCCATTCGAAATAGGAAACAACGACACCACCGGCATTCACATACATGTCCGGCATTACGAGTATTCCCTTTTTAAGAAGGATCGGTTCTGCCTCAGAAGTAATTGGGCCATTAGCCCCCTCAGCAATGATCTTTGCCTTGATCTTTCCGGCATTGCCTTTGTGTATTTGAGACTCTAGGGCTGCGGGTACCAGAATGTCACATTCATGTTCAAGAACACTATTGCCATCCTTGATCGTTTTAGCGCCTGCAAAACCGGTGATAGTGCCCTTCTTGGTGCGATGAGTGTTGAGAGCTTCTATGTCGAGGCCCTTCGGATTCACAACCGCTCCATCCCACTCAATAACGGCAATCACTGCGGCACCGGCTTCGGCGAGAAATTTAGCGGCGTGGTAGCCAACATTGCCGAAGCCTTGAACGATGACGCGCTTATCCGAGAATCCGGTTGTCATTTTAAGCTTCTTCATCAGCTTTGGATCATTGACCGCCTCGCGTACGGCAAAGTATAGTCCACGACCCGTGGCTGCTGTCCTTCCACGAACGCCACCTTGGCCAACGGGCTTTCCTGTTACACATGCGAGAGAGTTGATCTCGTCCTTAGCAAACGCCTGGTACGTGTCTGCGATCCACGCCATTTCGCGAGGGCCTGTGCCATAGTCAGGGGCCGGAACGTCAACGGATGGACCGATGAAGTTCTTCTTGATAAGCTCTACCGTGTAACGCCTCGTAATGCGCTCAAGCTCTTCGGCGGAGTATTGTTTTGGGTCGATACGAATACCGCCCTTTCCGCCACCAAAGGGCACGTCAACAACGGCACACTTGTAGGTCATCAGGGCTGCAAGTGCTTGCACTTCCTCTTGGTCTACCGAGAGTGCATACCTGATGCCACCTTTCGTTGGGAGCTTGTGATGGCTGTGCTCGGCACGCCATGCTTGAACTACCTGAATGCCACCCTTGATGCGCACCGGAAATTGCATGTAATAGACCGAGTTACATACTCGTATCTGGTCGAGGAGACCCTTTGGATGATCCATGATCGCGGCAGCCTTATCGAAATAGGCGTTCACGGAATCAAGAAACGGATTATTCCCGTGAAAGAGCGCGGCTGACGCCTGGCTCGGTTTTGCTTTGGAAGCCATTTGGGAGGCTTTAAAGGTGAAACAAGTGACTGAGTATTACAAGTTGCCCCGAAGAGCCTGCTCGCGTTCAATGGATTCGAAGAGTGCCTTGAAGTTGCCCTTCCCGAAGGATCTAGCTCCGTGGCGCTCGATGATCTCGAAGAAGACCGTAGGCCGATCCTCAACGGGTTTTGTAAAGATCTGCAAAAGATAACCCTCGTCATCTCGATCGACAAGGATGTTAAGCGAGCGTAGGTCGTTGATATCCTCATCGATGTGTCCAACACGGTCCAAAAGGTCGGTGTAGTAAACATCGGGTACATTGAGAAACTGCACGCCGCGACGTCGAAGTTCTGAGACAGTGTGTATGATATTGTTGGTCGCAACGGCGATATGCTGTACCCCGGCGCCATGATAGAACTCGATGTATTCTTCTATCTGGCTCTTGCGCTTTCCGTTTGCGGGTTCATTGATAGGAAACTTTACATACCCGTTTCCATTCGAGACCACTTTTGACATCAACGCTGAATACTCCGTTGAAATATCTGAGTCATCAAAGGTAATGAGGAGCTTAAAGCCCATTGCATCTTCATAAAACTTCACCCATTCGTTCATGTGGCCGAGCTCCACATTGCCAACGCAATGGTCCACATAAAGAAGGCCAATAGATTCTGTGTGATAGCCGTCGTCAATCGCCTTGTACCCTGGCATGAAAACGCCAGTGTAGTTTCGGCGCTCAACGAACGTGTGGACAGTATCGCCATACGTTTTTATGGTAGCAACAACTACTTCGCCGTGTTCATCGGTCAAAACAGTCGGTTCCTGAAGGCTCACAGCGCCACGTTGTGTTGTTGCATTCCACGCTGCCCGTGCGTCATCAACCCAAAGGGCAAGAACTTTTACCCCGTCACCATGTTTGGCGATATGCTCGGTGATCGGAGAATCTGGGTGCATCGGCGAGGTGAGAACAATGCGGATCTTGCCTTGTTGGAGGACATAGGAAGCGCGATCCCGAACACCCGTTTCTGGTCCGGCATAGGCAACTAGTTGAAACCCGAACGCGGTCCGATAGAAGTACGAGGACTGCTTGGCATTGCCACAATAGAATTCAACAAAGTCAGTGCCGTTCAAAGGAAGAAAATCCTCCGTAATGGCTGTTGATGGTGCGTTCAATGTGTCTGTACTCATAGCATTCTCCGTCTATTGTGCTAACGATTGAGAAGGGGCTCCGGCAAGCTCTGACGAGTATGCTCGAAGGATCTGTGCAAGTCGAATATTCTGTTCCTGTGTACCGGTGCTAATTCGTACACACGTGGGAAGGCCAAAGCCAATGAGCTGGCGGGCAATGAATCCTTGAAGAAGAAGGTGCGAGTGAAAGGCAACAGCAGATTCACGGTCACCAAGATCGATCATCACAAAGTTGGCAACACTCGTAGATGATATGTAGCCACATTCGCGAAGCGTTGACTGAAGAACGGCAAGTCCGGTGGCATTGAGCTCAACTGTCTTTCTTACAAACTCTGCATCATCTAATGCAGCAATAGCAGCAGCGCATCCGGGGCCGTTTGGATCAAAGGGCAGCTTGGTACGGATGAGCCATTGCACCACGTCGGGATGTCCAAGCGCGTATCCTACTCGAAGTGCTGCGAGACCATATGCTTTCGAGAATGTACGCAGGCAAATGAGATTCGATCGGTGTAAAGAGAGTGCATCCGGATACAAATGGGGTACAAGATTCTGGGCGTATTCAACATAGGCCTCATCTAGCACAACGAGACGGTCCTCCGGGACATTGTTCATCAACCAGACAAGATCGTCATGGGTAATGTATGTGCCCGTAGGATTGTTTGGATTGGCAATGTAAATCACCTTGGTTGTGTCCGTAACAGCTGCAGCCAATGCCTTTACATCGTAGCGGTAATCTACAGTGAGCGGTACAAATTGCGCTTGAGCGTTCACACCTTTTACGGCAAGTTCAAAACTCACAAACGTGCCATGAGAGCTTAAAGCCGTTTCACCGGGAAGAAGAAAAACACGCATGATCTGGTGGATGATCGCATCACTTCCGTTATGAACGCTGATGGAAGAAACATCCACGTTATGATGTTCGGCTAAGCGCAAGCGAAGAGCCAAGCCACCGTCCGAGTATCGGTGGGATTGTCCAAGGGCATTGTGTGCCGCACGCAACGCTGTATCTGATGTGCCGAGGGGATTCTCATTTGAAGCCAATTTCTCAACATGTTCGAGGCCGTATTCGGCTTTGACCTGACTCGGCGTTGAACCCGGTTTATAGGATGCAACATGGTGGAGATGTGGGTTTGCTACGATCATGAACCACAAAACTACGAACGGTGTCTCTATCTTCGCGGGTTCCCACTGACATGAATTTCCCTGTGACAACTACATCACTCTCCCGCGTCGTCATCATCTTCACAGGCGGCACCATTGCGTCAACCCTAGATAGGGAATGGGGCGGCGTGGTTCCCAGTATGTCCGGCGGGGAGATCCTTGCCAGAATCCCGGGGATTCGATCCGTGGCAGATATTGTTGTCCACGAATACGGGACCTTCCCCGGGCCTCACATGACGATCGAGCGGATGCTTGAGCTGTCCGGCATAGTTCGCTCTTACGTGGAAGATCCCTCTGTGGATGGGGTGGTGGTTACCCACGGTACTGATACCCTGGAGGAAACCGCGTATTTCCTTGACTGTACGGTTGATACACCCAAGCCGATCATAGTGTTAGGGGCCATGCGTAACAGCAGTGAACCGGACTGGGATGGCCCGCGCAATGTTCGCGATGCGGTTGCAGTAGCCGCTCATAGGTCAGCAAGAGGCCTAGGTGTCTTGATCTGCCTTGGAGGTTCCATAACCGCCGCCTCGGAAGCATCAAAGACGGATACCCAAGATCTAACAACATTTACGAGTTTCGATTTTGGACCGATCGGTCGCATAACGAATGGGGTTCTCATTCTGCACCGCCGACCTCTTCACAGGGAATCGTACAACGTTCATGAGGTGCCGTCGTTTGTGCCGCTTTTGAAATCGTATGCAGGAATGGATGAAACCTTGATAAAAGGCTGCTTATCGGCTGGCGCGAAGGGTTTAGTTATAGAAGCGTTTGGTGTAGGTAACGTAACTCCCCCCGTGTTTTACGCTCTCAAGGATGCAGCCGCCAAGGGGCTTCCTGTGGTATTGGTTTCCCGGTGCCCTGTTGGGAGAATCGAGCACATCTATGCCTATGAGGGGGCTGGAAGGCACCTCCATGAGGCGGGTGTGATCTTTGCCGACTTTTTAAACGGGCAAAAGGCGAGAATCAAGCTGCTGTGCACCCTGGGTGCAGGACTCACAGTAGATCAGATTAGGCAAGCATTTGAATGGGCTGATGCAGAAGGAGCTATCCATCCGTGAGATCTACTGTGGCAACTATTGATCTCGATGCGCTAGCTTGGAACCTCTCGGTGGTCAGGGCGAGAACTCCAGGCAAATCCGTTTTGGCCATGGTTAAGGCCAATGCCTACGGTCACGGTATGGTTACGACGAGTCTTGCATTGCAGGCACTTGGCGTGGAAATGCTAGGTACCGCTTTTGTTGATGAAGCCATTGAGCTTCGAGCTGTTGGGATTACAATCCCCATCATGGTCTTGACGCCGGTTGAAGCGCACGAATGTAGAGCAGCAATTGAGAACGATCTCATAACCGTGGCCTGCGAGATTTCGCAAGTGAGCGAACTTTCGCGTTGTGCACAGGAGGTCGGACGAACTGCCGAGGTCCACCTCTACATTGATACCGGCATGCATCGAGACGGTTTTCGGCCTTCTCACGCAGTCGGAGCCGCACGTACCATTGGCGAGATGCCCGGAATACGGCTGACAGGCGTCTGTACGCACTTTGCTACTGCCGATGAACCGCATAGCCCCTTCCTGAGAGAACAGTTATCCACCTTTACAGAAGTCATATCACAATGTGAAGCCAATGGCAGTACTTTTGCCACGATTCATGCGGCCAATTCAGGCGCGATGTGGCAGTTGGACACTTCTCATTTCACGATGGTTAGGCCGGGCTTATCGCTGTATGGATATTCGGCTGCGGGAACCGACGTAATGACTCTTCATCCTGTAATGTCATTGTCTTCTCGAGTGTTGTCAGCCAGGAGAGCCTGGCCTGGAGATACGATCAGTTATGGAAGGCGCCATGTTGTGTCTCGTGAGACAACGATTGTGACAGTGCCCATTGGATATGGTGATGGGTATTTGCGCAGCCTCACGGGCAAGGCGGAGTGCCTCATAGGTGGATCTCGTTTCCCGGTTGTTGGCACGATCTGCATGGACGAACTGATGGTTGACGTAGGAGACAGTGCAATTGGGCTAGGTGATGAGGTTGTTTTTCTTGGAAGGCAGGTAGGTATGAATGGACGGATTGATAGTATCGATGCCACCGATCTGGCGAAATGGGCCTCAACGATACCATATGAGATTACAACATCCATTTCGGCTCGTGTACCAAGACGATATGTAAATACCAAGAAAACAGATGTATAGTATTCGACTAAACAACTTCGAGGGGCCACTCGATCTCCTCCTCTTCTTTATTCGTAGAGACGAGCTGGATATCTACGACATTCCGATCGCTTCGATCACACAGGAGTTTCTTGAGTATGTAAAGGTCCTTGAGATCCTTGATCTAGAGCTCGCGGGCGAGTTCATTGTAATGGCTTCGATGTTGGTGCAGATCAAGGCACAAATGCTGCTTCCGCGCGAAGAGAAAGACGGGGTTGAACCTGGCACTCTCGATGAGGATGATCCGAGAGCCGAGCTCGTGCGCCGACTTCTTGAATACAAGCGGTATAGAGAGGCGTCGGATTCACTCACGATCTCGGCGGAAAATCAACGATATGTTCTGTACCGCAGCGTGTTTGAAGCCGAGGAGATCCATGCAGCGGAGTCGGGGGCCTACCGTAATGCAACGCTATTCGATCTTCTGAAAGCACTGAAGCGAGCAGTTGAAAAAGCTCCTGATAGAGCAGATCCACACGTGGTGACGAGATTCCCAATAACAGTAGAGGAAAAGTCTGCTGAAATCCTTCACACTCTTCGAACGAAACCATCAGTGCGGTTTTTTGAACTCATTGGTGGGCTTTCGAAGATGCACATCGTAGTAACCTTCCTAGCGTTACTTGAACTCGCCAAGAATCATCACATTCTGATTCAACAGGACGAGCGTTACGATGACATCGTTATCGCTATTCGTGCAGAAAATTATAAAGAACAAATTGAACAGGAAATGGAACAGACTTCATGACCGAAATGGAACACGAAGAACTTCAACGAGCAGTCGATACACGGGAGCTCCCATACTTCTTTACGCTCGACCGCGCGGAGCAGCTCAAGGCGCTAGAAGCACTGATATTCGCGTGTGAGGAGCCCCTTACGAATCGCATGTTACAACGCGTGCTTGTTCTGGAGGATCCTTCACAGCAGGTGCCGGGCCAACAGCCGATGCCCCTGGATGGCGAGCCACAACGGACAGTGCCTGAGGCCGTAGCACCCACGTTCGACGTGCCGACGCGGTTCTTTGACGAACTAGTAGAAGAGATCAACGATGAGCTCGAATTGTCCACGCGGCCATACAGGATTGTAAAGATCGCCGGCGGTTTTCAGTTCGCCACTACGCCACAACATGGACTGCTCGTTCAACGATTGTTGAAAGCAAAGAATCGGAAACGACTCACGCAAGCGGCGCTTGAAACCATCGCCATTATTGCCTACCGGCAGCCGATTACAAAGGCGGAAGTTGATGCGATACGTGGCGTAAACGCAGGTGAGGTAGTGAATTCCCTGGTTGAAAAACAACTTGTCGCAATGGTTGGTCGCGCAGAAACACTTGGTAAACCTCTGCTGTATGGAACAACGGAAGAATTCCTCCGAATCTTCGGGCTGAACTCGTTATCGGATCTTCCAAAGCTTCGAGAGATTGATGATCTTCTCAAGACCACTACCACCATGATCGATCTGGACGAGTCAATTTCAATCCGGACAGATCATAAGACTCTTCGCAAGCAACTAGCCCTTCTTCTCGAGGGAGATACGGATACCGATTCCGATTCTCTATCAGACCATGAAGAGGGGTCATCGGCTACATCAGGTGCCTACTGGCACCACTCAATGGAGAATGAGGCCGAACAGGGATTGGTTGCTGACCCTGAAGAGGGTACCTGGGAAGAGGATGCCCAGGCATTCAACGAAAACGTCGATCACGAACTTGGCAATTCAGACACAGAGGGCTTAGATGTGGATAACCCAGCAACCTCTTGATACATAGTTGCTTGTGATCCGCTTTCGTGTTCGTTTGGCCTTAGAAACTATAAAAACGAAAATAGTTTTCTTAGGTTTGCGTCAGTACAGTCGTACAACTGATTGTGTGATGTCCGCCGGCAGTCGTGCGCCGCAACCCCCTCAGTAGGGCATCACCCAATACAAAGTCACTTGTACCAGTTACGTGGCGCGTCGGACACCCCTCCCCGACGCGACTCAACGAGCCCCGCCGTTCTGGTGGGGCTTTTTTGTACTATTCGTATGAGATCTGAAGCCCGTCGAATGCGAACTTCACGTTTGGGGGAAGACGTTGCTCATCCCGCTCGTGCATGATTTGGTGCGCGATATGCGTTAGATACGCTTCGTGCGGACCAAGATCGTTGATCACGGTGATTGCCTGATCAACCGTGAAATGCGTTGGATGATCTTCCCATCGCAATCCGTCTAGAATAAGAGTGTCTAGCCCCTTTAGCATTTCGCGTGAAGAAGCCGGGATGTAATTCGTGTCGGTACAATAGGCGAGGTTCCCTATCCGATAACCGTTCACACGCATTGCCCTACCGTGCCGCATCGGGATAGGTACGATCTCGATATCACCGATGAGAAATGGGTCGGCATCAATCACCCGAAGACCAACTGAAGGAGTTGAGGCTCCAGTAGATTCTATTAGCCCGAAGGCATATGGGAATGTTGAATGAAGAACTTCAGCCGTTTCGCTGAGCGCATAGACTGCAAGGGGCTTCCCGCTGCGGAAATTGTATGGTCGAATGTCATCGAATCCGCCGATATGATCGAAGTGGTGATGAGTAAAGACAACGGCATCAATGTCGAGTACATTCTGCGACAACATTTGTTGACGGAAGTCGAGAGACGTATCGATAACGACAGTTGTGGTATCACTTTCCACAAGGAGAGACGTTCTCAACCGTTTGTCTCGCACATCTTTACTCGTACACGTTGGACATTCGCAGGCCACAGAAGGAACACCCGTAGACGTACCGCTTCCAAGCACTGTGAATCTGATCATACGTGACGCTCAGCGTGATACGAGCTACGAACAAGTGGACCGGATTCAACGATGGTAAAGCCCATCGCAAGTCCAAGGGTCTGGTAGTGTTTGAATTCATCCGGGTGGACGAAGCGGTCAACCGGCAGATGGTTCTTTGTTGGTTGCAGGTACTGTCCGAGCGTAAGCACATCTACCTCAACGTCGCGTAGGGATTGCATTACCTCTAAAACCTCCTGTGGTGATTCGCCAAGGCCTAACATCACTCCGGTCTTTGTCCTCATCCCTTGGCGTTTCGCTTCTCGAAGGAGATCGAGCGTCCAATGGATTTTTCCTTGGGGGCGGACATGTTTGTAAAGACGGGGTACAGTTTCCGTGTTGTGATTGAGGACGTCCGGACGCTCATCGATGATGCGTTGGAGATTCTCGAAGTTTCCCTTGAAGTCCGGCACGAGAACTTCGATGGTTGTGCTAGGCGACAGCTCGCGGGTCAGGCGAATAGTTTCAGCCCAGATCGTAGATCCTCCATCCTTCAGTTCATCACGGTTTACCGATGTGATAACGGCGTGCTTAAGCTGCATTGCCGCAACTGCCTCTGCCACTCGTCGGGGCTCGTCGACATCAACTGCAAGAGGGCGGCCGGTCTTCACCGCGCAAAACCCACACGAGCGTGTGCAGGTGTCACCATGGATCATAAACGTTGCTGTACCAGCATTCCAGCATTCAGTAACATTTGGGCAACGTGCCTCTTCACAGACAGTGTGAAGAGCCTTTGACCGCATCATATTCTTCACGCGCGCATATTCCTCGCCGCCGGGAGCTCGCACTTTTAGCCACTCTGGTCTGCGCCCCTGTGGCTGTTCTGTTTGCTGAAGAACCGGGAGATCGAATTTCATTGTCATTTTAAGCCGGGATAGATACGTTTCACGATTGGCTTGATCGTTTCTATAAACGTCGTAGGAGTTTTAAACAGATCTTTTGCCTGATAGTTCCTATCAGAAAGCATGGAAGACATGTCGTAGACGTAGCAATTGATAAGGACACGTCCATCTCGCAACTGGAAATTCCCCTGCACAGCCTTTGTTACGTTGAGCGTTCGTATCGCTTTCCACATATCGGATTCGTACTGGGGATTTGTGGGATCGAGATTCAATTCTGCGATCGCAAGCTCGATGCTATCTGACGGAACGAGGATGAAGTCTTTTGACTGGATGTTGATTTCCTGGAGAGCCTTATAAAGAGAGTCGGCCAGCAACAAACTCCACGGATTATATCGGATATCATTGTCCATATTTCTGAATGGTAGAACTGCAACCCGCTGTTGAGCGGAGGCAACTCCGATCATACATGTGAGTGTAAGAACACTCGAAAATAGAAGGCGTTTGACCATATCGAAAACGTACTCCAGGTGTTAAGAGGTGGGAGACGATAACTGGGAGCGCATGGTGTTTACAACCGCAAGGAGCGCTAGGACTCGAGCCTCAGCAGACGCCCAGTCACCCGAGTCAGCATCCTCCATGATCTCGCGACCTACAGCCGATAGATCACGAAAACTGAACTGAACAAATGATCCCTTGATTGTGTGTCCAAACCTATGAAACTCTGTTACATCTGCTCGTTGCCGGATTTCACCCCACGTAACGGTGAGGTCCTTAATCCAGGAATCAAGAAACTCTGGCAATAACTCTTGCAGGATCGGGTCTGCCGGGCCGGTTGCCGGAACCTGATATTCGATGTGTAAAGGATCGGTCACTGGGAGACTCCTATAAGCCGAATTCTGTCTTCTCCGGCGAACCGAAGGAGGCGATCATTTCTCTGGGATCAACGTTGCCGTTAACCTCAAGCGATCTACCCGAGAAGGTACCGCCGAGGCGGTGATGGCGAACAACCATCCGGCGCCGAAGCGCCCCCTACTCTGTTTGATCTTGCTCCGCACGGGGTTTGCCGAGCCGGCTGGTCACCCAGCCGCTGGTAGGCTCTTACCCTGCCATTTCAACCTTACCTGTGATGTGCCATTGGCACATCCATCGGCGGTTTCTTTCTGTTGCACTTTCCGTTGCCTCGCCCCCTCCCTCAGTAAGGGAAAGGGGCTTAGCACCTTCCAGTTAAGAAGCGTGCTGTTCTGTGGAGTTCGGACTTTCCTCCTCTGCACCGCGATAGTGCTAAGGCGATCGCCCGGAGTCCCCCGGTGATCGATCTACATCAAGCCTCTGCGAGTATACTCTCGATGTCAACGACAACATCTTCAGTAAAAAGAATGCGGCCGCAATTTTCGCATGTATACATCTTATCGCGACGATACTTCATTTCCATAATCCGTTGTGACGGCACAGCAGAGTAACATCCGCTGCAAGAATTCTTACGCAGTGGAACTGCAGCATTTGCATGAAACGTTCGGATACGCTCATACTCTGTCTCAAGCGTGTCGTCGATCAAACCACTAAGACGCAATCGCACTCCAATAAACTTGCGGAGCTCTTCGTTCTGATCTCCTGACAGCGCTTCAAGTTCCTTTTCCTTGTCCTTGAGACGTTCGCTTGCCTCCTCGAGTTCCTGCTCCTGTATTGCAAGGTTCGTTCGAAGATTTTCATCACGAACACCAGCAGTGCGCAGTCGGTCCTCGAGTTCGGCGCGCTCATTCTTTAGGTGATCTATCTCCTTTGTGATAGCATCAAACTCTCGATTGTTTTTCACCTGAAACTGTTGCTGCGAGAGCTTGGCTTCTTTGTCCAGACTTTCCTGACTCGTAACATGAGCCGTACCCCGCAAGTGGTCGAGTTCGTGCAACAATTTTCGTGTTACCTCTGCCACAGCAAGTTTTTGCTGCATGATTGCTTCGAGCTTTTTCACCTCTTGTGGCAGGTCGCCAAGTTCGTCGTGTAACTCATCGAGCTGCGCGTCGACGACCGTTAGTTGTGCCAAGAGATTGATCTGCTGTTCCATGAGACCCTACGGATGAGAAGAAAAAGTCAATGTTTGCTGCGTTGTTGAATCCCAATAGCGGATGGGATTGGAATTTGTCATGCTCTGAATGAATACTACAGATGGGATTGCCGCACCAAGAAGCTCGACTAAGCCCCTTGGTACAAACTGCTCCATTTCAAAATGACCAGGATCGATGAGCCCAATGACGCCTTTTGCGTCCAGAAAACCGTGATACTTCACATCGGCAGTGATGAAAACATCGGCTCCCGATTCCACGGCGTCGTTAAAAAAGGACATTCCACTGCCGCCTACGATGGCTACCGTAGAAACGTGACTCTTCGTCGTTGGGCAATGTCGAACGGGTCCAGCGCAAACATCCGATACGCGATCAACGAGCTCAGCGTACGACAGCGAACACGACGCAAGAAGCCCCATTCCAGAGGCACTGGACATGTCTGAAACAAGGGGTCTCACAGGAGTCAGACCCAGCAGTTCTGCAAGAATGTGATTCGTACCCTTAGAGAAGGCGTCGAATGCTGTGTGCACACAAAGGACTGCCAGGTCAGAAGCAATGCAATCGTACACGCTCCTCGAGACGCGGTCTGAGCGGTCAATTCTGGCTAACGGAGAATAGATCAGGGGATGAAACGTGAGGATCGCATCACAGCCCAGCTCAAGTGCCTCCGTCACCACTTCCTCTGTTACGTCTAAGCAGACGAGAACGCGATCCACGGTTGAACGCTTCGATGCCACTTGGAGACCAATAGCATCACCTTGCATGGCGGTCTCCGGCGGTAGGACGGCATCGACAGATTGGTGGAAGTCGCGAACGAGCATAGAGGGCTAAAGTACGGAACCTGAACGGATTACCAATGTTATCCACACGAACTTCAATGTGTAACTTTGCCACAGTGATACGATCTTCTATACCGATGAGAACAGCACTCAAAATTGTCGCGTTCAGCGTGGCCTTCATAGTCATGTTTGGGCCTCAGGACCTGGGAGCCCAGATCACGGGAGAAGAGCCTGTCCCGTCAGATACCACGATGATTTTTACACCGGTGCGCCCCCTTCTTGAGGAGATCGCCTCGAACGCGATCGCTACAAGGGCTGCTGGACTCGATCTCCTTTTTTCTGGGAGCGGATGGGGCGTCGGTGGGATCTACATGCAGAAGCTTTCTGAGACATTCTCATTGTTTGGACATGTTGCGGTTACGCCACGCAGAAACGCCGATGAGGTAGAAAGCGTCTGGTATAACGGTCAGATTCCTGTTGTAGCCAACAAGGTCAACCGACTTTTTATGTTCCCAATAAGTGTTGGAGCTCAATACCGACTATTCAGCGGGACGCTTCAGGAGAATTTTAGACCGTTTGTGAGTCTGGGAGTAACGGGCACTCCAATCCTACAGACCCCTTACCTACAAGACGGCAGGTACTACGAGTTTTTTGAATCCTTCGGATACGGCACGTGGCACTTTAGGATGGGTGCAGTGATAGGCGTGGGATCCGTGTTTGGAACTCCTGGAAAGGGCAGCCTGATAGGCGTCAATATTCGATACTACACGATTCCGTTTGGAGAGCCCGGACTCGAAAGCCTTGCCGGCCTGCCGATAACAAATTTTGGTGGGGTCTTCCTTTCGCTAACTGTTGGCACCGCCTGGTGAATGATGAGCTGACACTAGCGCCGATCGGCATCGTTCGCACTCCGTTTGTCAATAAGTACGATGCACCTCGGCAGCCTCAGGTGGATGGTCGCGTGGACGAGTCATTCGTTGAGCTCTTCCCTCACCGCAATTATGAACAGGCACTTCGAGACATAGATGGGTGCGATCGCATCTGGCTTCTCACTTTTTTTGATCGTGCTATTGGGTGGAAGCCCCTTTCCTTAACGCCGAGAGACCGGGTGAAGCGGGGCGTTTTTGCTACACGTGCACCTCACAGACCCAATCCTATAGGCCTTACGTGTGTTGAGGTTCTTGGTGTTAATGGGCTGTGCATAGCGGTTAGAGGGACGGACTTACTGGACCGGACTCCTGTGCTGGATATAAAGCCGTATGTGGCATACGCCGATTCTTTCCCGGAGAGTAGGGTGCGTTGGATCGATATGCTCGGAAATGAAAACGTCTATAGCGTTGTGTGGGGCGCTCCCTATACAGATCTGCCAGTTGATGTTCGTGAGCATGTCCAACGTATACTTTCCACTGATCCGTTCCCACACCCATATCGACGGATCGAGACTCGTAACGATGGGACGTATGTGATAGCCGTACGCGAACATCGCATCACCTTCGTCATAGCGGACCAAACTGTTACGATAGTCTGAGTCCTCCTTACCTTTGCATCAATGACTGACATCCGTTCTCTGCTTTCGCAAAAGATCCTCATGCTGGATGGTGCCATGGGCACGATGATCCAGCGCCTTCGGCTAACTGAAGAAGACTACCGAGGAACGCGTTTTGCAGACCATCCAACATCCCTTAAGGGGAACAATGATCTATTGGTCCTCACACAGCCAGAGGCCATTCGTTCCATCCATGTAGCCTATCTGGAGGCTGGCGCGGATATTCTGGAGACGAACACATTCACCGGTACAACGTTGGGTCAGGCGGAGTACGGACTTGGGCATGTGGCTCGTGAACTCAGTAGGGAAGGGGCGCGCATTGCCCGCTCTGCCGCTGACGAGGTTACCAGACGCACGCCAAACAGACCTCGGTTTGTTGCCGGATCCATAGGACCTACAACGAAGATGTTGTCCATGTCGCCGGATGTGAACGACCCTGGCTTCAGAGCGGTTTCGTACAAGGAAATGCACGATTCCTTCAAAGAGCAGATTTTGGGTCTTCTCGAAGGTGGGGTAGATCTGCTTCTCTTCGAAACGGTTACTGACACGCTTAACGTGAAGTCTGCATTAAAAGCATATGCCGAAATTTGCGACGAACAGGGCGTCTCGATTCCTGTGATGATTTCGGGAACGATCACTGACATGTCGGGCCGTACGTTGTCCGGCCAAACGCCTGATGCGTTCTGGACATCTGTGAAGCATGCCAGAAATCTTCTCTCGATCGGATTGAACTGCGCACTGGGTTCATCAATGATGAGACCGTACATCGAAGAATTGTCGAATGTGGCAACCTCCTATGTTTCTCTCTATCCTAACGCCGGTCTACCCAATGCCATGGGCGGTTATGACGAGACTCCTGAATACATGGCTCAGCAGGCGCGGGACTATGCGGAATCGGGATTCCTCAACATCCTTGGAGGGTGCTGCGGTACCACGCCTGATCACATTCGGGCTATGTCCGATGCCGTGGCTGGATTACCTCCACGAAAGGAGAACAGCCGTGCAGTTTATATGAAATTGAGTGGGCTTGAGGCACTCGAACTTCGCCCGGAGGCCAACTTTGTCAACGTTGGCGAGCGTACAAACGTTACAGGGTCACGTGCCTTCGCAAAGCTTGTTCTCAATGACGATTATGACAAGGCTGTGGATGTTGCGCGCCAACAAGTGGAGAATGGTGCCCAGATCATCGACGTCAACATGGATGAAGGCCTGTTGGATTCAGAATTGGCTATGTGCACGTTCCTCAATCTTATAGCAGCTGAACCGGATATTACGCGCGTGCCGGTGATGATCGATTCGTCGAAATGGTCAGTTTTGGAGTCGGGGCTACGATGCCTCCAGGGCAAAGGCATCGTGAACTCGATATCGCTTAAGGATGGCGAAGGAGAGTTCATCCGTCGAGCGCGTCTCTGTCTTGATTACGGTGCAGCTGTGATCGTGATGGCGTTCGATGAATCCGGACAAGCCGATTCTTTCGAAAGACGCATAGAGATCTGCGAACGTGCGTATCGAATCCTTACAACGATCGTGGGCTTCGATGCCCATGACATCATTTTTGATCCTAACATTCTCACTGTAGGCACTGGAATTGACGAGCACAACAACTATGCCGTGGATTTCATTCGTGCAACTCACTGGATCAAGGAACACATTCCGTACGTGAAGATCAGCGGGGGAGTTAGCAACATCTCGTTCTCATTTAGAGGTAACGAGCCGGTTCGCCGAGCGATGCACACCGCATTCCTGTATCATGCAATCCAAGCCGGAATGGATATGGGTATCGTGAATGCCGGACAGATCGATGTGTATGATGAAATCCCCAAAGATTTGCTTGAGCACGTTGAAGATGTACTGCTCAACAGAAGACCAGATGCAACAGAGAGACTACTCACGTTTGCTGAGACAGTAAAAGGGGCTGATAAGCAGGCGGCAGTTGACGAGGAATGGCGATCAGGTGACGTTGCATCGAGACTGCGCCACGCGCTTGTGAAGGGCATAACGGAGTTCATTGACGTTGATGTTGAAGAGGCTCGTCAGACCCTTCCATCACCACTATCGATCATTGAAGGCCCGCTGATGGCAGGCATGAACGTAGTAGGTGATCTCTTTGGTGCGGGTAAGATGTTCCTGCCCCAAGTGGTGAAGAGCGCTCGAGTGATGAAGAAGGCCGTTGCAATTCTTACACCCTACATGGAAGAGGAAAAGCGCCTCTCCGGAGCCGTTCACACCAATGCCGGCACGGTTCTCATGGCTACCGTCAAGGGCGACGTTCATGATATTGGAAAGAACATTGTTGGCGTTGTGCTTGCCTGCAACAACTACCGAATTGTCGATCTCGGCGTTATGGTCTCGGCAGAAAAGATTCTTGATGCAGCCATTGCCGAGAACGTTGACGTAATAGGGCTTTCCGGACTCATCACGCCATCGCTTGACGAGATGGTGCACGTCGCCAAAGAGATGGAGCGGCGGGGTATCCATAAGCCCCTTCTCATTGGGGGTGCCACCACATCTCGCACGCATACTGCAGTGAAGATCGCTCCGTCTGCTACGTTTCCCGTAGTACATGTACTAGACGCCTCGCGCGCCGTTCCTGTTGTTGGGTCGTTTTTGAGCGATGATCAACGCCCGGACTTTGTTGCGAACATCAATGAAGAGTACGAACGGGTTCGATCTGACTACGCGCGTCGCGGCGACGCAAAGAATTATGTCTCGCTAGATGCTGCGAGGAAGAACGGCGTCGTGCTTGATCCCAAAGGAATTGCGCCATCGCCGCGCACTCCTGGCGTAGTAGTCTTTGACGAGGTTCCCCTTGTAGAGTTACGGCAGTACATTGATTGGACTCCGTTCTTCCTCTCGTGGGAGCTTCGTGGTCGGTACCCTGCAATACTCACTGATAGCGCCTTTGGCGTGGAGGCAACGAAACTCTTTGCTGATGCCAACGCGATGCTCGACGAGATAGTCGCAAACGGGAGCATCAAAGCATGCGCTGTTGCCGGTACGTTTGCAGCCACGCGAGACGGAGATGACGTCGTTCTTGCTGATGCAACTCGATTGCATTTCCTTCGCCAGCAGTCTGTAAAGGCCCCTGGCTTGCCGCAATTATGTCTTGCTGATTTTATAGCAACAAACGGAATGCTTTCTGCAAATACATCTGATCATATAGGCGCCTTTGTTGTGAATGCAGGCATTGGGGTAGATGATTTGTGCGCAGCGTATGAAGCAGATAATGACGACTACTCCTCAATCATGGTCAAGGCAATTGCCGATCGTTTGGCCGAGGCATGTGCCGAGTGGTTACATGCTAAGGTCCGTCGTGAGATATGGGGCTATGCATCCAATGAGACTCTGACAACAGACGAACTTGTCCACGAAACATATCAGGGAATCCGTCCAGCTCCGGGGTATCCTGCATGCCCAGATCATACGGAGAAGCCCAAACTTTTTGCCATGTTGAACGCCGAGCAAAACGTGGGTGTTACTCTCACCGAGAACTTCGCGATGTATCCTGCATCCAGTGTGAGTGGTTGGTACTTCGCTCATCCACAGTCATCATACTTCGCCGTGAACAAGATCACAACTGATCAGGTTGTGGACTATGCACAACGTAAGGGCTGGAGTATTGAGGTGGCCGAACGATGGTTATCGCCGAACCTTAATAGCTAAAATTGGATGTTGATTCCAATTGATGGTAGCACGCCAATGCTTGCTTGTGCTTCCACCGATTGTGTCTGCTGATTCCACTTGTAGCCGCTGACATTCTTGCGGCCAGTAATGTTTTGAACATCAACGTACACGATAAGCTGCCATCCAGTGAAGAACCATCGTCGGTCCAAACGAGCATCCAATGCATAAAAGAACGGCAGTCGAGCCCCTTGGTTAAAGAAGTCGAAATCAAGAGAGCCAACGGGAAAGCCGGTTTCCTGCGCGCGCGAGCCTGTTGTAATGTATGGTGTTGATGGAAGGCCTTGAGACATCCGAAGCTTGCTGCTCACCTCCCATTCGGCGTCAGGTCTCCACCCAACAGCTATCGTACTAATGATCGGCGTATCGAACGAGCCTACTCTAGTTTGCCCGTCTAATGCAACAAACTGAGTGCGATTAATAGAGATCGAGGCAAGGCCGTAGATAGGAACTGACGCACTTAGTTTCTTCTGGATGAAAAACTCGATTCCGTAGGCAGTGCCTGTACCACTGTTGGTAAGGGGCTCAAGACCAAATGGGATGTCCGTATAGATGTCATCAAATCCAGCGGGGGCAAGCACCGCCTGTGGACGAAACGTTCTCGTCGGATAGGCATCATAGGATTTGTAGTAGGCCTCAACTTGGATCTTCACGTCAGGTGTTGCAATCCATTCCCAGCCGAGTATCGCCTGATCTGCACGTATCGGCCTAAGATTAGCGCGATTAGAAGCGTCTCCCACAAGCCAAATGTATTGAGGGGATTGGTAGTATCTACCCGCGCTCAAACGCAATGTCATTTCAGGCGACAAGAGATACGAAAGCGTGGCACGCGGAGAGAGCGCTACTTTATTGTTCTCCAGGAATGCGTAGTAATCTCCACGCGCACCGAGCGTTATTTTTATCCGGTCAGTAGCTGCCCAATCCGCTTGTGCGTAGACCCCTCCTCTAAGTGCGCTGAAAGACGTATCAACATTGAGAGGGGCAGGAGTACCAGTTGCATCGAGACGAGCAAAACCAGGTAGAACAACCTTATAGTCAAGAGTACTAGCGTACTTGACGATAGCGCCTACATTGAGTTCCATGGAGGACGTGGGGAACGTTACAACATCTGCACGCAACGAGTTCTCGCCCTCGGTTGTTACCGTTTTAAAGATGTCGTTCGCGAGTGAATCTTGTTGCACAGTGTTGTAATAAGTGAACGTTCTTCCAAGAGTTACGTTCATGTAACCATTGCCCAATAAGTGTCGCCACGTAAGTCCGGCAAAGTACTGATTTTGTGATGGCGCTGTCACTCGGCTGTTGTTATAGAGGTTGTCTTGCGTGTTGTTGAACTTCAACTTGTCGAGTGCGCCTATGGCAAGGAATGAGAGCTTGTCGGTTGATGACAACTCATACGTTACCTTACTCGAAAAGTCCCAATACTCCGGGATGAATCCAAAGCCTGCAAGAGTAAAGATCAGATCAAGGTAGCTTCGCCGTGCAGAAAAGAGATACGAGCCACGCTCACCAATCGGACCTTCTGCAATCAGACCGACTCCCGTTGCGCTCACATTGAGTTCGCCTGCAAAACGTTGGTCATTGCCCTCACGTAACGTCAGGTTTGTTACAGATGAAAGGCGGTCGCCATAACGAGGCCCAAAGCCCCCTGTTGAAAGCGACACGTCGCGTACGAGTGCGATGTTGATGAGGGAAAGGGGTCCACCGGACGAACCTTGCGACCCGAAGTGATTGATGTTCGGCACTTCAATGTTATCGATCAGGAAAAGATTCTCAAAAGGAGCGCCCCCACGTATGGCAAGGTCATTCCTGCCAGCTTGGGTGACGGCCACGCCGGGCAAGAGCGCAATAGCGCGTACAACATCTTCTTGAACGCCGGGTGCTCTGCGAACCTCTTCACTCGTGAGGAGCTGTGTTGAGGAGATTGACTGTCCATCAGTTCGGAAAGCCTCCGAGATCACCACGGTCTCGCCCAATTGAACCTCCTGCGAGGAGAGCCTGATCTCGATTGTAGTTGGTTTTCCTGAGCTTACAACCACATCGGATTTTACATCGGGGGCGTATCCAATAAGCGTTGCTTTGATGGAAAACACACCTGCGGGAACTTTCGTGATGACGAATCGGCCATCCTTCTTACTTAATGCACCACGTTTCGTGCCTACCACCGCCACGCTGACGCCTATGAGGGGTTGCTGAGTATTAAGATCGATAACTTGGCCGGATACAATTCCCATGGCTTGTGCAGACGTGTCCGCTTCAGCAAGGACCTGCTGTAAAGCATAGAGAGTGCCCGGAGCGGAGAATAGGCTCAGGCATAGAAAGACGAGATTGAGAACCGGATTCGACGTTTTGTAGAGCAATTGTGTGCTGGATAGTAAATGATTGAATCGACAGCTCGCAAAACACAAGCCCCATGTGCATAAGTTCCCTTTGAATAAAGGGGCTTACAAGGAGTACATTGCTTGCCAATGACTTCGACGCCTAAATTACGAATAGCTGTACTTGGCTCCGGAACGGGTTCAAATGCACGTGCTCTGTGCAGAGCGTGTGCGGAGAACGATTTGGCCTACAGCGTGGCGCTTATCGTTTCGACCTCCGAAAAGGCAGGTATTTGTGATGTCGCGCACGAAGAGCGTGTCTCGTTGGCTATACTAGAGCCCCCAAACAATGGCAAGCCCCTTGCAGATGCCCTTGAGCAGGTCATTTGTGAGCATGCAATCGACGTCCTCGTCCTTGCCGGATTCATGCGGCTATTGCCTCAAAAAACGATTGATGTACTTCATGGACGGGTGCTCAACATCCATCCTGCCTTGCTTCCTGACTTCGGTGGGCAAGGGATGTTTGGAATTCACGTTCACGAGGCTGTCATAGCGTCAGGAGCGACAGAAACAGGAGCAACCATACACGTTGTCACCGGGGATTATGACAAAGGTGAGATACTCGCTCAGTCAAAGATTCGCCTGCTTCCTGGGGAGTCATCTACGGACCTTCAGGCCAGAGTGAAAACCATTGAGCACAGCCTTTACCCGGCAGCCGTCGACACCTATGTTCGCTCTCTACTGCCGTTTCTGGCTGATTCGCAGAAATCAGGCTCAAAGCCTGTGTTCTCGTAACTTTTCGCGGGTGATAATGTTGATGTGTGTAACGGTAAAATTACGCGTGATGGTGCCTGTGAAAGAAAAAGTTTGACTATTACAGATGAAATCACAATTTTACCGCGTACTCCCGACCATGTGTCGGATATTTGGGTATTGTCAAGACTGACTTAAAACGTAATTAATTGCACGTACTTGTTCACTGTTTCATTGAGGTATGCATGAGCCGCAGACTCCTACTTCTTGCTCTCATGACTTTATTGGTTGGCTCAACGCTTGCCATTGCGGGAGACGGGAAAGATGGTGAGGATGTGTTGCGTAAGAGCGGTAATCGAAGCCCAGTTGCTTCATACCCGCGGCCATTCACGTTGACTGGCGCTAACGCACGCACAAATCCACCGATCTCCACTGGATATTATTTCGTCGACTCCGACGATGAAGCTCCAGAT
>JAPLFN010000057.1 GCA_026390655.1 Candidatus Kapaibacterium sp. | reverse complement strand
TATTGGGAGATGCTAACGGCGTCCGACCGTGGAACCGCCGTGCGTGGTGCTCACATGCGTGCGGCGATGGCTCGGTATGGTCAACTCCCCGGACTATGCAGAATGAAGGAGGATTTTGCCGGGGCTGTAGAAGAACTCGAGCAAGAGACCAAGCTCCATCCGAACAACACCGTCGCACGCGTGAACTACATCCTCGTGATGAGAAATACGGGTCAGCTTGACAGCATTGAGGCCGTGGCAAAACTCCGCGAGATCACCGAATCTGTAATGCAGGCAACGAGTGCTCTTGATGCCGTTGCGCTAGCTCAGGCATACGAAGCACAAGGCCGCAGAGATGACGGGCAGCGTGTGATCATGGATGCTGCCGCGCGTTTCCCTCGCAGTATCGTTGAGGAACAGGCCGCTATGGGTCAGCTCAGCACATCTCCCAGTCTTGAAGTCTTCATTCAACGCGCAGCAGAACATCTCGTCAATTGGCCGGAGTCGTTTGCGCGACAGAATCTCATCGACGGCGTTATTAAGGCCGCTACGCAACAGAATGCCCTCCGCCCCCTGATCAGATTTCTTGATGGCACAAAGGGAATCACGGCAATGTCCTATCATCAAGCAGTGAATTTCATCGGGGCAAATGACACGCTCCGTCCCGAGGCCTATCGGTTGATCGATGTAGGCTTGGCGGCAGCAAAGGATAACTCCAGAAGACCTTCCTACATCGCCCCATCCGAATGGCGCGAGGAGCAACGTATAGCAACATCACTCTTGTACTTTGTTCAAGGGGCTATCTACCGTGCAGATAAGCAGCCGGAAAAGGCGATCGCGTCCTTTGTCAACAGTATGGAGACCGGTGGCAGTGAGACGGAGAAGGGATGCTATGAAATGCTCATTGGACTCTATCGAGACCAACTGGAAAACAAGAAGGCAATCGCTGTTGCAGAACGTGCATTATCGTCAAGTGCTGCTACGCAAGGTGTTATCGACGCGTATCGCATGATGATGTCTGCAAATGGAATAGACAGTGCATCTATTGCAAAGAAGGAGCATGCACTAAGAGAACAAGGACGGAATGTGCTTTCTTCGAGACTGTCGAGGGAGATGCTGAATCAGTCTCCGATCGACGGGAAGTTTACGAATCTCGACGGTAAGGTCTCGAACATCTCCGATTGGCGCGGCAAGGTTGTGATCCTCGACTATTGGGCAACATGGTGTGGGCCTTGTAGGCAGTCGTTCCCCGGACTCCAAAAACTCTATGAGCGCTACAAGAACAATGCAAACGTGGTGTTTGCCATTGTGAACGTGTGGGAACGCGTTGAAGATCGCGCAAAGACCGTCAAAGACTTTCTCTCGGCAAACAAAACACTCACATTCCCAATGTATCTCGATAAGGACGATAGTGTTGTCGGGAAATTCGGTGTTACCGGCATTCCAACAAAGTTCTACATCGGCAAGGATGGCCGGATACAATTCAAGGAAGTTGGCGGCACACCGGAGGAGCAATTCCTGGAAGATGCCTCTAATCGTATCGAGGTTCTTCTAGCGCAATAGTAGGCTCGTATCTCAGACAAACAAGCAACCCGTGCTACCGGTCCACGGATCGGTGTTGTAGCGTGCACCCATAAGAGCGCCTCGACCACTGCGTGCTAACGACATCACGGGGATAGGTGCTTCTGCATCCTGTGGCCAGATAAGCATCTCCACCTTGTTGTTTCCATATGGCGTGGCGATACATTCGGCGTATTCAACCTTCTCTTGCAGCACCCAGCTATCACGCAGCGCATCAGGTATTGTGGCAATGTCGGCAGCAGTCGGCGCTACATTTACGCCCTTGCCGGCAAAGGAGTACAGAGGCTTTAGCACATAGCGATGAAGATCGGCAGGTGTTTCAGTGATCTCGTTCAAGAACGTTGTGCATGGCGAAGCTGGATGATCAATGAATGGCAAGGCGTACTTGCTGATCCGGAAGTACCAATTAGGATGTCCGGCCCACTCGACGTCAAGGTCATCTGACCAACCGAAATTCAAATGGACGTTCATGTCATCGAGCTCATCAACGATAGCGCGATTGAAGATCCGCCGTAAGCGCTGTACTGCGCCATCTGCGTGGCGGACAACAAGCCCCTTACCATCTTTCTGTACGTCTCGTATGTTGACCGTTCGCAGGCCTATGAGTTGTTCGAGAGCGATAAAATCGGGACGCGTCTTTTGTTTCAGTGGGTCTACTTCCATCAACGCTACATCAGCAGGAGAGTGCATGCCAAAGATGCTTTCACGGAGAATTGCGAGATAGCCGTCGAGATCGAGTCCGCCCATAAAAGGCGTGGTATCGAGCAGCCCATAGGTTTCTCTCATGCGAGAGGCATAGAGATACTGATAGCCGAGGAGGGAAGGGAAGCCTTGCAGCTCTATCAGTTTGGGAACCCACTCGGCGTCAGAGTCCTTACATACGGCGAAGTCCACAACAGAGAAAAGTGGCCGGTCATTTTGATTTCGTACCGTGGCCTCAGGGGTGAGTGTGTTATCTGATCGTTGGAGGTAGGACGGCTTCACACACTGTTGCATGATCTCAATCGCGGCCTTTTCTAGATCCTTGCGGAACGCATGCGAAACGATGATCGGCATTTCGCATACACGAAACGGAATCTCCATTCCAAGAGAGGCGTTGATATCGCGTTTGAATGCTTCATAGGAGTCAGGTGTGACTCTATCGATAAACTCGCGTTGAAGATCTGGTCTCATGAAGTGTACCTGCGTTTGCCTGCAACAAATGTAGCCATCACTGTTGTTGACGCGATCTCGTCTGCCGTTGATGTTTCTAGATCACGATCGAGAACAACAACGTCAGCATCATACCCTACCTCGAGACGACCGCGTCGATAATCCATACCCGTCGTTCTATGAGCCCATAGGGTATAGGCAAGAATAGCTTCTTTTGTCGTGATGCATTCTTGACCCTGCCAAGCATCCATCGATCCGGTTGGCGTTCTTTTGATAAATGCAGCTATTCCTGCAAGAACATCGGGCGACTCGATAGGGAAATCAGAACCTGCTCCGAGGTGGACCCCCGCATCGAGCAAGCTACGCCAGCGATATGCCCACGACAGTCGCTCTGGTCCAAGTCTCCGTTCTGCCATAGCGGCATCGCTCATGCAGTGGCTTGGTTGAACGCAGGCAATCACGCCAAGGCGAGCCATACGTTGCACGTCATCGGGGTGCACATGTTGTGCGTGTTCGATGCGAAGGATCACGTCGGCACCGTTTGGTGTACTGCGAATCAGCTCGTAGGCATCAAGAACATTGCGCACAGCAGCATCACCGATGGCATGAATGGCAATGCATGGCCATCCTGCCTCGATGGCTTCGTTTGCCTTGCGGAACATTTCTTCCACAGACAAGAGTTCAAGTCCAGAGGTTGACACGTCATCATGGTAAGGGGCTCGCAACAATGCACCACGCGAGCCCAACGCGCCATCTGCGTAGTACTTCACACCAGCCAGACGGACGAATTCGCCGATAGCAGGGAGCTGTCCGGCAATGCGCCATTCATCGCTATGTGCTCGTACAAACGACTGCACGCGAACCGGAAGAGCCCCTTGTTCAGCGAGTTCTCTAAATGGGTCCAACCACGGTTCTGCAACATCCATATCGTGGATCTCGGTGATGCCCATGCTGGCGCAGAGCGAGGTTGCTGCTAGGATCATCGATCGCAGATCGTCGTTCGTTCGCGGTGGAATAGCGGCAAACACAGGTGCCATGTCGTCATCAATGAGGAGTCCGGAGTGACCGTGCGCATCAATCCCGGCTGCCTTCAACGCCGCACTATTTACCCACATTGCATGACCATCCACGCGCGAGGCAGAAACCGGCGTGGTTGGGAAGGCCGCATCAAGACGTGCTATCGACGGCCACTGCGCGTTGGGCCATTGTTCCTGGTTCCAGCCCATTGCACGGATCCAGCCGTTCGGCTGAGGTCCAGCCATTCTGAGCTTTTCTACACAATCATCCTCGCTGATGGCGTGGTGAAGTGAAACAACCAAGAGTCGTTCACCGAGTCCAACGATGTGGGCATGGTTGTCTACAAAACCCGGCAGAACGTGACATCCGGGATACTCATACGTATCCGTTTCCGTGCGAATGATCGTGCCGATAGAGCAGGGGAGGATTGCTCGCAAACGTCCGCGTTCTACATGGAGTTCGGCGAACATCGCTATCAGCTACGCAAACGCAACATGTCGATCCCGTCCAGGTAGTCCTTCTTCTTCAGAAGCGACTCTTCATTCTCCACGTTGTGAGGATCGGGGAGACAGCAATCTACCGGACAGACCGCAGCGCATTGTGGTTCATCATGAAAGCCCTTGCACTCCGTGCATTTATCGGGAACGATGAAATAGAATTCCGGTGAAAAGAACTCACCCTTAAAGCCACCCGGCGATGTGCTATCGAAGAACTTCTTACCTGCAAGTTCCCATTCTGCACCTGCATCATAGATGGCCGTGTTCGGACATTCCGGCTCGCAGGCACCGCAGTTAATACAATCGCTTGTGATATAGATGGCCATGGTTACGCGTCACTCTCGTTGCTGTGGTGATTTCTCAGATAGCCACAAAATTAGGCATCAATGAGACAACATTGTCGAATCGTGATTAGTTCGGGCACTTTTTTGTCTGTGCAGCTGTTCTAAACCGTTCCACAACAATTGCGAGTCAATGTCGTCCACGGCATCCTAGAACATCATGCTGTTTCCAATCTGTCGAATTCCAATTCTAGCCGTTATGCTCTTTAGCATTACGGCCTTGTCATTTTCTGCGGTAACGCCTGCAGAGAACGGCGCCGCAGTTAGCGGGTTTGTGGAAGATGAGACAACCAAGGAGACGCTCATCGGCGCTACGGTGTCGATCAAGGGAACGAAGCTTGGGGCATACACAAACAAGAGCGGATTCTTCTCGGTAGGAAAGGTCCCTGCAGGAGACCAGATTCTCACGGTTTCGTATATCGGCTATGTCCGTTCCGAGGTAAAGATCCACGTTGATTCTGGGGTTCCGCTCAAGATCCGCGTCCAAATGAAACCGTCTACGAAGTCGGCCAATGAGATCACGGTCACGGCAGATCGCACGGAAGACAAACGTCAGATCTCGATCTCCCAGGTCAATATCCCTATCGAGCAACTTTCACAGATACGCATTGGTGGTGAGCCTGACATTTTCCGTGCGCTGTTGATGCTTCCGGGTGTTTTGTCGAGCTCACAGATCTCATCCGGTCTCTTCATCAGAGGGGGCTCCCCAGATCAAAATCTGGTTCTTCTCGATGGGATGACGGTGTATAACCCAACGCACTTGTTTGGTTTTATCTCGGCGTTCAATAATGATGCTATCAAGAACGTAGATCTCATCAAAGGGGGCTTCCCGGCTGAATATGGTGGACGTATGTCTGCCGTGCTGAACATCACACAGAAGGACGGAGATCGCGATCACATCGAGGGACTTGTTGCCATCGGTCTGATCTCCTCACGTGCGTCCATGCAAGGTCCGCTTGGAAATGGATCGTGGTTCTTGGGTGGACGTGCAACGTACCTTGATCTCTTGCTCGGACTCTTGCCACAAGATCCAAAGAGCCCCTTCCCTTCGTTTAACTTCTATGATGTGAATGCGAAGATCACGCAAGATCTATCGGATGATGACAAGGTTTCTGTGAGCGGCTTCCTGACGCGTGACAAGTTGAACTTTACCCAACCTGGATTGATCTTTAATGTTGGTATCGGCAATAGAGCAACATCGGCTCGCTGGTCTCACATCTATGCGTCGGACCTTTTCTCCGTGGCAACAGTCTCGGCAAGCAGATACGACAATGGTTTTGATGGTAACAACGCAGGGTTTCAATTCAAAATCGACAATAGCATCACTGACTACTCGCTGAAAACAGAGTTCGAGTGGTTTGCAGCGGAGAACGTAACGTTCAAGTTTGGATACGAAGGCACGATCTATAACTTCACGTATTCACAGAACACTTCCGGACGCACAGACGGAACAACTGCTAACCAATCTTCGGTATCAGTTCTTGATATATGGGATAACATTCACGCGCTGTATGCTCAGAATACATGGAATGTTACTGACGCATTCTCGATTCAAACCGGACTTCGTGGTGGATACTGGTCGAAGAGCCAGCAGTTACTCTTCGATCCGAGAGTTGCTCTTCGCTATCAGCTAACGGATGGTATCGCAGTGAAAGCGGCTTGGGGTATCTACCATCAGTATTTGCGTCTTGCCTCTGCACCTGATTTCTCATTCTTTGATACATGGCTCCCTACCGATAACACTGTTCCACCCGGGAGAGCCGATCACTACATCCTTGCCGTTGAAACACAGCCTTTTGAAGGGTTCGACTTCAATGTTGACCTGTATTATAAGACGCTGCGAAACATCAATGAGTTGAAGCAAAACAGCATCGGGGCAAAGAGTGTCTCCGATGTGTTCTTTATCGGTAATGGGGAAGCATACGGAGCTGAATTCTTCCTCCAAAAGAAAATGGGAAAATTCACGGGCTGGATAGGGTACGCTCTCGGATATGTGTACTCAACATTTGATGGTGTGAACAATGGCAATACGTTCCGTCCAAAGTTCGACAGACGGCACGACCTAAAGATCACGGGTATGTATCGTCTCAATGAGCGTTGGGAGATCGGTGCGTCATTTATGTTTCAGTCCGGACAGTCATACACGGGCGCTACGTCTGCACTCGGAGGTCGTATGCCGGGTTGGGATGGAGGCATCGTCATGGTCAACCCATCACAGCGGTGGGGACTGCGTTTGCCAAACTCTCATCAATTGAACCTAAACGTGAACTATATCACCACGTTGTTTGACCTGCCCTTCAGAATCTTCCTAGATGTGTTCAATGTGTATTCACGTCGTGACATCTGGTTCCGTTTCTACGATACGTCTGACGCCATTCCTACCGTTACCGACGTGCGCTTGCTTCCGATCCTTCCAACGATCTCTTTTGAGTTGAAGTTCTGATGAAAACGATCTTCCATCTTCTTCTATCCGTTTCC
>JAPLFN010000007.1 GCA_026390655.1 Candidatus Kapaibacterium sp. | reverse complement strand
TGGCCAACGCACACCATTACACCGACGACAACCCCAACCGAAACACTGATCAGTCCGATCATGAATCCCTGATACAAGTAGATACTACGAACATGCCTATCAGTAAACCCTATGGTTTTCAGAATAGATATGTCTCTCCGCTTTTCAACAACACCAAGCGTCAGCGACACCAGAATGTTGAAAGCCGCAACCAGGATGATCAGGGTCAGGACGATAAAGGAGCCGATTCGCTCAAGACGCATCGTGTCATAGATACCACGGTTCATGTCTTCCCATGTTTCTATGCTCACGGCCGGCCCCAGTGCTGAACGAAGTTCAGCTGCAACAGCAGAAGCGCTCTGCGGATTTGCTAGACGCATGTCCCACGCAGTTGGCTCTTGATGCCGCAGGAGCCCCTTCATTACGTCGTCTGACACATAGATGTATGTGGCATCAACCTCGCGTGATGAGTTCGACTGGAATATTCCGCGAACAACAACACGCCTGCCCGACGGCATCATCATCGTTGTAATAGCAGCTTCTATCTGCATTGGAGACACGAGTGTGATCGTATCACCGATATAGAGGTTCAATGATTGAGAGAGGCCCGCTGCTACTACTGCGCCGTCTACATCGTCTCTCGTCTTCAGATCTGCTCGTCCAACTACAGTGGCCATTTGCAGAGGGGCTAATGAGCTACTGTCCCTCGCTTCAATTCCGACACCATATGCTGCAACAGCGCGACCACCATATTGAATAACAAGCTTTGAAAGCCATACGGGATTGAGATCAGTTGGAAGATGGACAGTACTAGCCGACTGTTCAAAACCCTGCACTCTGATATGCGGACCGAATCCGGTCATGACATCTGCGGCAATACCACGAAATCCGTTGAATAGTGACATCACAATAATCAGAGCGGCGGTACCAATGATAATGCCGATCATCGAGATGATCCCGATGAGACCGATGAACGAGAATCTGCGAGGACGCAGATACCGCAATGCAATGATCAGCGGTAGGTTCACTTCCTCTTGGCCGTGGCGAGGAGAGCCCCTTGAACTCGCATGGGAGGTGCACCAGGAATGCGCCGAATGTACTTGCCACTGGTCTGGAGCATACTTGCCTTGACGTCGTCGGAGAGATACATCGTAAGTAGATCTCGAAGTCGCTTTTGTACGCGTTGGTCATAGATCGGAAAGAGTAGCTCTACACGACGCTCCATGTTTCTTGGCATCCAATCAGCACTTGAAATGAACAAGGCCTCATCTCCACCATTGTGGAATAAGAAGATCCTACTGTGTTCGAGAAACCGATCGAGGATGCTGCGCACCGTGATGTTTTCACTGACTCCCGGAATTCCCGGACGAAGAGTACAGACGCCACGCACGATGAGATCGACCTTTACTCCGGCGATGGATGCCGAATACAAAGCTTCAATGAGTTTCTGATCAATGAGAGCGTTCATCTTCGCCACGATGTACCCTTGCCGGCCAGCGTTCTGGTGATCGATCTCACGTTGAATGAGTGCCAGAAATTTCTCACGCATGTTCAGTGGTGCTACGCCAATATGTTGCCACGATGCATGCTTCGAATATCCTGTAAGAAGATTGAAGAGATGCACAAAGTCGCGTTCAAACTCCTGTCGTCCGGTAAACACACCAACGTCTGTATAGAGTCGGGACGTTGTGAGGTTATAGTTCCCTGTTGACACGTGGGCATACGTTAAAACGTTCTTACCCTCCTTGCGAATCACGAGGCAAACCTTGCAGTGTACCTTTAGCCCCATAACACCATAGACAACGTGCACACCGGCTTGTTCTAGTGCACGCGCCCAGGCAATGTTGTTCTCTTCGTCAAATCGAGCCTTGAGCTCAACAAAAGCTGTTACATTCTTGCCGATGCTTGCTGCACGCTTCAGGGCATCTATCACAGACGAGCGTCCGCCGGCTCGGTAGAGCGTGATCTTTATGGCAAGCACCAACGGGTCATCAGCCGCCTGCTCGATGAACCGTACCACAGAGTTTGTGAACGAATCGAATGGATGGTGCACAAAGATGTCTCCCTCTTTTAGCGCCTCAAAAATATCCGTGCCTTCTGCCGTGAATTCCGGCAGCTGATGCGAGTTAAACGGTGCGTCCTTGAGCTTCCGTTTGTCGAGCTGCATCAGGAGGAAGAAATCTTGGAGGTTCAGCGGAATATCTACATTGTACACGTCGCTGGCATCGAGTTCGAGAGCTTTCGTGAAGAACGTGGTCAGTCGCCTTGGCATATCAGAGGCGATCTCCATGCGCACAGCGTCCGTACCCCACCGCCGTTGCCGAATGCCTTCAGCAATAGCAGTGATGAGGTCATTTGCTTCATCCTCTGCGATCTCAACATCAGCATCGCGAGTAACACGAAAGATATGACTCTCTTGCAGCCGAAGGCCTGGAAAGAGAATGCCGGCGTGTGCGCGTATGATCTCTTCGAACAAAACGTAATGATGACCGCCCGTTCTGTTTAGCTTCACAAGTCTAGGAAGGGCCGCAGGAAGCTGCACAACGGCAACCTTCATATCCTCTTTGTCTTCACTATCGTCGTAGAGCACAAACGCAATCGCAAGGGAGCGGTTGAGCAATCGAGGAAATGGGTGCCCGGGATCGAGTGCAAGCGGAGTAAGAACAGGCATCACGTTGTCAACGAAGTCCTGTTCGAAATCTAGCAGTTCCGAAGGCGTCAGCTCATCAAATTGATGGATGTGAATACCTTCGCGCTCTAGAGCAGGCACGAGCTCCTTTTTCCAGATCGCACTTTGTCGCTTATACAGTGGTAGCAGTCGGGAGCGGATCTCCTTCAGCTGCTCTTCCGGCGTCATACCGTCGGAAGAAAGGTCGGTCACTCCCGAAAAGATCTGCTCCTGCAGTCCGGCCACGCGGATCATGAAGAATTCGTCGAGATTCGTGGCGAAGATCGCGAGAAACTTCAGACGCTCCAGCAATGGGTGGGACAGATCTTCGGCCTCATCGAGCACCCGGCGATTGAACTCTATCCATGAGAGTTCGCGGTTGAGATACAATTCCTCGTCATCGAGATCAACCACGACGGGGGTAGGTACGGTTTTCTTCTTGGCTGCCATAGCCACAAATCTAGCGAACGGGCTAAACATCGACGTGTTACGTTTTGAATCACTCCCCCACCACTATGAGACATCTGTCCCTGTAGACGGCTGTTGAAGAGGCATCAACGCATTCAAGTAGGACAACGTAGGGTCCGGGAGCAACTCGCTGACTGCGTAGATCTGTGCCGTTCCACGCAACGCCCCCTTCCCGTGAGATAAAGACGGAATTCAAGAGGTCGGCAACAAGAATGCCATCCGGCCTATAGATGCTTACTCGAGCGATTGCCTGCTCAAAGGGCTGTTTCCATGTAATGACGGATGATGAGGCCCTACGGCTGGGATCACTTGAAAAGGGGCTTGGGGTAGCGTGCAAGGATCCGTGCGTATCGGGCTCCACCGATACACTGTTCCTGCGTCCCGGCGTGCCCCCTGAGAGGTCTCCACTCGACGTCCAAGCCGATGGGTCTAAACTCCGCACCAACGGGGATCTCTTTTCGAGCGCAATGCCCTTCGTTGCCGGAAGAAGATCATGATGATCCTTTACGGTATATCGCATACTGTCCACACTGAACCCACTTGGTGTTCTTAACACGATAAGATCCGTAGTGCTGTTGATCTGAAGACGAGGTTTCGTAGCACTCCAGAGATCTGTGTTCACTCGGTTGCGAATAGAGGTGTCTCCAGCAACAACACCATAACCGAGTGGTGGAACACGAGTCTGTCCAATCCCAATGCATTGCACATGGGACTCGTCCTCAACGATCCAACCTTCGAGATCAAGAGTATCGTTCGTACCATTCCAGACTTCTACATACTCGCAAGCACCCGGTAGCGGATCTGCAAGTACCTCGTTGATTGTGATCGTGCCGCGTGATGGCGGAAAGATCATTTCAAGATCTACGGTGTCGTTCTCCACTCGATCATCACGGATATCCAGAAAGGCACGCACTGACTTTGAGCGAAGTTGTCCGTGAAGCCTGATCGAATGTAATGGAACGTACCACGTCCATGCCATTCCCGGGTCTAGGCCCAGGGTTAAAGCTTGGATTCGCTCGTCTCCTACTACGGCGATGATTGCGGTGCCATCAATACGCACTCGACCTTGATTGACGACCTCAACGGCGATGAGATCATCACGAGCGCTGACGGACGCACACCGTAGATCGCGCTCACGCACGACCACGGTGTTTAATCGACCGCACGATGCACTGTCGCGAGATTGACAGGCGGTCCACCCAGACCCATATTCAATTGCGTTACGATGTTCCTGTCCAGCGCGCTCAACGGATCTACCACGGAGGTATCGCCTCATATCATAACTCATGCTATCGATGATCGCAGAGTCTGCATCTCGCACCTCCACTCTGTCTGTGGAGTTATTCAGCGAGGGCAACAGTGTTTCAACAACGATCGTCGTAGATGGTATCCACCGAGCTTCACGAAGCGCGCTTGCATCGCGCGTGAAGACCACAAAGCCCCCTGCTGCAACTGTCACATCTGGGGTCTCGGCGCACGATCGAGAATCGCAGATCCGCCAACCGTCGATATGTGTCGATCGAGTAGAGATGTTCACGCACTCAACCCACTCCGGCTCGCCTCCTGCAGGAGTTGGGTGAATCTCGGTGATCAAGATCTGAGAGTGTGCGTTTGAAACGAGAAGGAAGAGGAAGAGAAATGCTCGCATCCTCCTACGTGCAGGCTATTGAGGCATTCGTGACATCAGTAAGGCAGCCACTCGTTCCAAGCCTTCAGCGTCCTCCTGTGTGAACCGACCTAGCAGGGGGCTATCCACGTCCAACACGCCAACCAACTTGCCGGCGTGAATCAATGGCACTACAACTTCCGACCTGCTGTTTGCATCGCAGGCAATATGTCCGGGAAATTCATGCACATCCTCAACAACAATTGTCGTCCGCTTCTGAGCGGCAGTACCACAGACACCACGTCCAAGCGCTATACGAATGCACGCAGGGCTTCCATGAAAGGGTCCCAGTACAAGCTCAGTGTTGTCATACAAATAGAATCCTGCCCAGTTCACATTTGGCAGTGAATGGTAGAGAATTGATGCAGTATTCGCGAGGTTTGGTACGAGGTTTGACTCACCCTCGGTGATCTGCTCCACTGAAAGAACGATTTTGTCATACATTCCCAAAACTACGCATTCCATTTCGTCACACATGAAGACGACCAGTACCATTGCAGTAGTTGTTCTGACTGCGGTTCTTTCATCTAGCGGCTTGTCAGGTCAGTTCATCGAAAGATCATTTCCATGTGTTCCTACCGACATGCGACGCATCATCGCAATGGATATAACATCCGGCATTGATCCTGTTGTTCTGGGTGTAGGCGATGGCATTGTTACGACCCTTGCAGGCGAGGTATTTAGGGACGTCACGCAGGACTTCGCAAGCAAGATCTTCGACGGCGTTGCATGCATTTCTCCGCAGGTTGGTTTTGCTTCTACCGATGATGGCATCATCGTAGGACTGAGTATTACGGAGCGATCGGAGGGGATGTTTAGTGGTTTCCCGACCAAAGGACGCAGTCTGATTCGCTGTGGCCAGTATGCCTTTGCGATTCGGGATGGTGGCGTCATTCGTATGTACTTGGCTGGTGATAAAATTGTCGTTGACACTGTTCTCAGCATAGGACAAGACGTGCAGTTCATCTCTTCGTCAAGTGCAAAAGCCTTCGCTGCATATTCTCGCGCAACACAAGAGGTGCTCCTTGTCTCGGCCTCTTCGCGTACCATTCTCGCTCGCAGTCAACTCGATCGGCATCCAGCCATGCTCCAGGCGCTTTCGGATTCCGTTGTTGCAATTCTTGTTTCCGATACGCTCATCGTTGGAGACACCGAAATCCCACGCAGGCCCCTTAAAGCCCTATGGCTATACTCCGGCAAGAGCAAGGATCTATACGGGTATGATGCGCGTCCATCAGAGACACCTGTTGCTCGATTCGCCGCATCCTTCTTGGGTGGGGGTGCTGTTGTTGTGCCACCCGGAGCAAACAACAAGAGCAATGCAATGATCTACTACGCTCGTGGCTCGGCCATAGATTCTGTGGTGAAACCGGCCACGTCAATGCCGTACTTTCGAAACGCTACCGCTGGAGTAGCTTGGTGGTACAAATCCACTTCTGCCCCTGTATGGACGTTCTCCGGAGGCACGGTATCGACGGCTGAAGTGGACACTGGAGGCAACACTATTACCTTCGGCGACAAGTTTCAAGAGCATCCAACATTTTCGAATGGAACGTGGAATAGCGCTCGTGCTGAAGGGGATTCATTGATCGTCACATTTGCGACGATCGAGATACCCGGACAGAACACTGCCTCCAATTGGGTTGTAGGGTGGTCTGTTGACAAAGGATTCTCCTGGCTCCAACGCCCCGCTCCTGTTCGATTTGCACGATGGGACATTGATGAAAACGGACGCATCATCGCAGCAACCGATACTAAGATCGTGAAGACGTCCATCTATACGTCGGGCGTCACGACGATCCTCGATCATGAAGGGCGGATGCAGATCGGAGCTGTCCATATTCATGGCGACACGTTACTCGTTGTGTCCTCAGACTCTTTGATGCGCAGCACAGACGGCGGAGACACGTGGACGGTTACGTTTCCCGAGGGTTTTTCACCGGGGGTAGACGTATTTTCGATTGGCAGAGCACTCGTTCTGCAAGGAAAGGTCTCGAGCATTACAACGGATTGCGGTTCTACGTGGAGGTCATTCTCCTTACGAACAAGCGCCGCTATCGCTTCCTGTGTTCTCCTCAGCGATACATCTGTACTTGGTTCGTGGGACGATGCTGGGATACATGCTATCTCAAGGAGCGACGGCAGACTTACATCAGTCAATAGTCATGGCGTTCTCGGAATGTTCGACGGTGATCTGGTTTTCTACGGAACCTCAACAGGCATGCGCGCGTACAATAGTAGTCTAAGCCGTCTTGAATCTGACACGACGTTCCGCCTCGATCCGTATCAACGCTCGTCACAGTGGAACGTGGACAGATACGAAACGAAGGAGCGTTTTGCCTTTGGGAACGATGACGAGGATGTATACTTCATCCTCGGAGACCGCATGAAACGCATCTCAAAGACCGGAGCTACATCGGTAGCGAGTGAAACAAAAACGGACAACGGTTTCGTTTTCCCGAATCCGACGACATCTACTCTCACGGCTCCATCAGGCATTGTCGCCGTCAGAACGATACTTGGCGATATCGTTTGGAATGCAGAGGGCGCCATCACTCCGACGATTGATGTCTCTCGTTGGCAGTCAGGCACCTACATTGTCGAAACAAATGTTGGAAGACAGCTCGTTATCGTTTCACGATGAATCGTTTGACATGTACACCGGCAGCCGTATGAATCTTCACAGCATACTGACCAACGGCAAGCTCAGACGTCGCAAAGCTGGCAGTGTTTGATGACATATCTGCTGCACGAACCTGTCTGCCCTGTAGGTCTACAACTTCATAGCGAAGTGGGGCATCATCGCCTGTCCAAGAGATCGAACATTCGTCACTCGTGGGGTTCGGCCAAACAGATACGAACTCATTCACAGATGTCACGTCCTCGTCAACGCCAAGAACAACGGGCAACCTCACTTTGAATGACGTAACGTCACTACAACCACCAGGCCAGGTACGAACCACAGTAACGGTCCCAACACTATCCGCACCGGCCCATTTCACAACTTGTTCGCTTGTAACTCCCGACGTTTCCAATGTTCCGCCCACAACCGTCCAAAGCATCGTTACATCGGTTGTAACGCGCATGCGATACATCGCCGTGTCGCCACGCTGAACTGCACGACGTCCGGTTATAATAGCATACGATTGCATCAACGGCATCGTAACATCATTTCTGTTGAGCTCGTAGCGTTTGCACTTCTATTCGAGGCGTCCTTTGCCTGCAAGCCCTTGCCTTCGTCCAGCAGCCACGTGCCCAGCAAGTTTGAACGGGGCTCTGTGATTCTCTCATACATCGTCTCCGTGATCTGCTTTGGTGTACGCATAACGTTCCACACCCGAAGGTCGCGCATTGTCCCCTTGTGATACGTTCGCGAGTACGGATTACCCCCAATCGTGAGTTGCTTGAGCAGGCCAGGAGCATCAGTAAAGCTCGAACGCTTAGCGAGGCTTCCGTTGAAATACACGGCCATTGAGTCATAGCCGTTGCTTACGAGAGCAACGTGGGTCCACTTGTCAAAATAGTTTTCGTACGACGATGCGACGCGACCTGCTTCACGCCAGTTGCCATAGTCCCAGTAGAGAGTTTTATCACTCCACGGTGCATGCGACTGCAGCCTGCGTTGTTCGTTATCTGCCTCTCCGACCATAAAGGAAACGCTATTCACGAGTTGATCTGTGTTGACCAAGCTCCAGTACTCTACGGTAACGGCCTTGCCGTTGAAGAGAAACTCCGGACTTGTGAATCGTTCGCCGGTACCGCTGAACCGGACAGCCTTGGCTTCACATGGAAGCTGGGTGGTGATCGTGCTGGCCTTCCAAGGACTCAATGCGAATGCAGAGCGAGCGCGAATACGGATGGACATTGTACTATCTGCCGGCAGTCCTCGCAGCGCATATCGTACAACAGAAGGCGAAGATGCCGTGATGTTGTTCACAGTAATGAATGGCGTTTGCTTGGCGGGATCTATCGCCTCAAGGTCATACCAGATAGAGCCCCTTTGCGTTGCAACGGGGAGCCATGTGACCTCGTATGCATTTGAGCGTTGCAGAGGAGTGGTCCCAACGCCGGATGCAAATGTTGGCGGTAGCAATGGCGTAATGTCCTCGCACGAAACAGTTGCACCGCTCGGGGTCCACATGGTTGCCGAAGAGAGCATCAGGGTCCGGTTTCGAACGGCGTCCTTTGACGTGGTCCCCGATCCTTCGTCCATCCTCCAACAGCCTACGATCTTTGAGTTGTCACCAGTAGGCGGAAGACGGCGGAACATTGATGTCTGAATCTCATCCGCTGTTCGTACAACGTTCCAGATTCGGAACTCATCAACTGATCCATTGAACCATCCATTCGACTTCATCGCACCAATATAGAGCTCACTGAGCCCGGTTGGTTGGCTTGCATCGTTCGCCGAGTTTGCAAGTTTTCCATTGAAGTAGATCGCCTTGAAGTTCACACCATCGCTTACAAATGCCACATGAACCCATTGATCAAAGTATGGGTTGAAATTCGCCGTCAACCGCCCCTTGTCCTGAATGTTTCCGTAATCCCAATAGAAGTTTCCATCGTTCCACGGAGCGTGCGCTTGGAACCTATTGGCCCCATTGTCGCCTGTGCCTACCATGAATGTTGAGCTGGTTTTAAGTGTTGCTCTCTTTACATACGTCCAATACTCAACGGTAACAGGACCGCCATTCCACGTGAGAGAAGCGTCGGACGCAACATCGCTTGTTCCGTTAAACGTCAACGCAGTGCCTGCGCATGTACGAGCAGTAGTGAAGGTAGCCATCGAAGACCATGGCCCAGTGAACGTTTGGTTGAGGGCGCGCACACGCCAGCGACGTGTGGTGTTGTAATCTACGGGCACCACTAGAGCGCCGGGATCGCGAACAATAAAGACGTATTCGAGTTCTTGAAAGGCCGCATCAATAGCGATCTGTACTTCATACTGATCGCCACCATTGACTGCACTCCAAACGATATCAGAAGGCGCCGGCACGTTTGTTAGTCCGTCTGTTGGAGAGATAAGTGTTGGGGCAACGATGGGCATTCCTGCTGGGAATACAGTTGGCCGTGTCTTGATCAACGGCGTGAACACGCTCTTCGTAGAACCGTCAACTGTCCTCAATGCATACACATATCCAGTGTCGTTTGTAAGACCATCATCAACAAACGAACCAACGCTCGGCAGAAATGTTCGGATTCTTTGAAGCTCTTCAACCGTTGCGCCACGCCAGAGCTCTATGCGTGCATTCTTGCTGTTATCACGCACCATCCATTGGAGCAACACGCGACCAGGACCCTCTTCAAATCGAACGTCAGATGGCGGCGTAATACCCGTCGCAGTAAATTCGCGGCCGAATCGGTCATTCGCACTATTTATGTCCCCCGGAGCTACGATTGTAAACTCCACAACATGTACACCATTGGCGAGTTGTACCGATGTACCAACGGATACTGTATCGGTTGCACCGGCGCGTATACGTGGGATAGTGATCGTGCTGTCGAATGTGGGAATTGAGGATCGCACCCAGCGCATAGTAACTCGCGCTTTCACGTCGGTCACGTCGTTATTACCTACATTCTTCACAACTACCCTCGGCGACACCGGAGTCGCAACGGTCGTGTTGATCGCCGGGACCACGATGTCATAGGCCTGAATGTCAACCGGAACAACGATCGTAAACATGGCATCTGACACGTCAGAGATCTGGGCATTGAGTAGGCTCGATGCTCGAACGCGACATTGGGTCGATGGGGAGAACGGGACGTCCCAGTCAAATGATGTTGTGGTGGCATCAATGCTGTATTGTAAGGTGGACCATATAGCCCCATCATCGATCGAGTATTCGAAGAGCGCCTTCGCTACGCCAGAAGCCGTAAACGAAACCTTGGCCTTTGTCCCTGCTGTTAGTGTTTCGCCACCATTTGGTGAAGTGATCGTGATCGATCCGGTTTCTGCTGCACCTACACGGAATGGCCGTGTCATGATGTTGTTTGTAGCATGCTGATCATTGGGTGCCTGAACCGTTACCACAGCAAGGTAGTCGCCGGCGCTATCAACCGAGAGGCTGGCAAACGATACTAGTACGGTAGCACCAGGATCGATTCGAGGTACCGTTGCCGAGACAGACTTCTTCACCTCATTTGCAAGTGTCGTGACGCTGAACACAACAGGAAGATTTGTTATTGCCTTGTTCCCAAGATTTTGGACATGTGCGCTCGGCGCAAATCCCTGACGGATCACAACAAGCCCACCATTTGCAGGCGTCTTGATATTCACGACGGCAATGTCAGTGTCACGCTGGCTTGGCAAGGGGGCTACACAGCCCGTGTTAGCCATTATCCGATTGAAGAGTGCAGAAACCCTTGGGTGGAACTGAAGCTCCGTTCCCTTCCACTGCAGGTGACAGTAGCTCATGATCGTCCCACGCTGAACACGCGTGTTCTCATAGCAGCCGCCCTCAGCATTCCAACATGAGTCGAGTGGTGGATTCCATCCACAGTTTTGCGTGTGAGACGAGCCAATGTTATGACCTAGTTCATGCGATGTTACATCAACATCCCAGATGTATCCGGAGGCTGGGAAGTTGACCTTACCGTCAACGCCGCTGACGTTGTAACCGTAGCTTCCACAAAGGACGCCTACCCATGCCAAGCCCCCTCCACCTTCGCCGGAAAGAAGACACGTCACAGATCTCTGCACGTGTTTCATATTGGCCTCCCAGTGATCACGGATCTTGCCAAGCTTGGCACCGATCTCTCCGGGATATGGATCTGTAACAGTCCACACACGGAGATACGGAACACGGAGAATCACATTTGCGTCACGCTTGTACACCACTGCCGATGCACCGGCAATGGCAATGGCCGATGACGCTGCTGTTGTGAGATTACTGCCAAGGTTGGTGTAGAAGGACAACGTGCAATCAAGAGCCAATTGCAGAGCATACGGTGTAGCATTCTGATCTTGATCAGCATCTTGCTTCCTTCTCGCCTCGTCAACACGAACCACGGAGAAGATTGAGTCCACGCTGCGCTGATAGTTCGGAAGTGACTCGGAATGACACGTGCTCGGGATGCCCTCACCAGGTCGCGTTTCATAGTAGATATGTGTGGCCATTCTGCCCGGGATGATCGTATCCGGTGCGATGAGGTATCGCCGTTTCCCTTCCGGCTCGCGGACCTCGATCATGGCAACGATGTGGGTTTCAAAAGCTGCAAGGAACACTGATGAGCCAGGACGGCCCTCTACGCGTCCCCGAATGAGGGCGTGCCGAGGCATGGGGACGAGTTCGTCGCCGTTTTTGCCATGCTCAATAAAGACCGCATCGTCTGTGAAAAGTTCAAACGACTCGCCCACCAGCGTCAACAATCCATCAGACGTTGGGACCGATATGCGGACGCTTTGCTGTGAGCGAAGAAGTTCGATGAGTCCTGCAGGTGGTTTTACCACGGTTGCCGTACGAGGAAGCACATCAGCGGTCCTAAGATCATCCGGAGTCCCAGCGGTAAAATCAATCTGGGCGCCCGCAATAAGCGAACTGGAGAACAGAATTGAGAGGAAGGCAATAAGTCGACGTCCGAGCATAAAATCTCCTCGTGGGTACAGAATGGGAATATAACCCTTGAGTTTTGAGCGTACAGAGTGATATTTGACGATGCAGTCTGTACGGCGTCAAAGCATTTCGGACACATTGTTGCTGGAACTTAGTGATGGTTTCCGACATTTCGAATGTTTTCTTTTCGACACTGAATTCTCTGTCGCTTGACCGTTGCGATGTCTTCTTTCACGTAGGGTGCGACGCT
>JAPLFN010000063.1 GCA_026390655.1 Candidatus Kapaibacterium sp. | reverse complement strand
GCTGATTACTATGCTCAGTTCGCGGCCCACTCTCCGTGTTGCGATCGAGGGTCATACCGACGATCGAGGGTCAGACTCCCATAATATGACGCTTTCTCAAGAGCGCGCAGAGGCCGTCAGAACCTACCTCGTTCAGAAGGGAATATCTCCGGACCGACTTTCTGCAAAGGGTTTTGGTAAGGGGCGCCCCCTTACCAAGAGCGCAAAGGATGTGGATAGACAGCGAAATCGACGAGTTGATTTCCGCATTGTCTCTGTTTGATGTTAGACCCTGACAAAGATCAGTCTCGCCGTGTCTGATATTCCGTAAGTTTTGCGATTATCTTCACACATGGAGACGAACGATGAAAACCTACGATGCACTACACATCAGAAACGTTGCCCTCCTGGGCCACGCCGGCGCCGGGAAGACCACCCTAGCCGAAGCAATGCTCTTCGAATCTGGTGAGATCACTCGGCGCGGAACAGTTGAAGAAGGAACAACAACATCGGATTTCCACGACATCGAACGTGAACGCGTTTCATCGGTGTTTGGATCGGTGATGTTCGCCGAATGGCGCGATTATAAGATCAACATCATCGATACTCCGGGCTATGTTGACTATGTGGGTGATGTGATAGGTGCCTTGCGCGTTGTAGACACCGGCATCATGGTTCTTGATGGTCACAATGGTGTTGAGGTCGGCACCGAGACCATATGGAAGTACACGAAACAATTTCAAACGCCGGTGATCTGCGTGGTCAACAAGACGGATCACGAGCACAGCAACTTCTGGCGCACTGTTGAACAAGCAGCGGACCGCTTTGGTCGAGAAGTAACAGTCGTGCAGTACCCCCTAAAAGAAGGTTCAACGTTTAACACGATCATCGATGTACTAACGATGACGGCCTATGTGTTTGGGCCGGATGGCGGAAAGCCAACAAAGACAGAAATCCCCGACGCAGAAAAAGCGCGTGCATCACAGCTGCATAATGATCTCATCGAGATCATCGCCGAAAACGACGAAGATCTCATGGATCACTATCTCGACAAGGGAGAGTTAAATGAAGAAGAGATGCGCAAGGGGCTTACCCACTCGCTGATCAAGCGAGAGATCGTGCCGGTCTTCTGCACAAGCGCAAAGAAGAACATGGGTGCGGGTCGACTGATGACGTTCATCGATGTTGTGGTTCCTGCGCCAACAGAAATGCCCCCTGTCACTACTATTAGTGGTTCGGAACTTCCTGCCGATCCGAAAGGAAAGACGTGTGCCTTCGTGTTCAAGGCAATGAGCGAAGCAAACGTTGGGGAAATGTCGTTCTTCCGCGTCTACAGTGGAACCGTTAAACACGGTATGGATGTGGTCAACGAACAGACAGGTGTTACGGAACGCCTTGGCCAACTCTACGTTGTAAATGGACATAAGAGACAAGATGTGGATACTCTTGAAGCTGGAGATATCGGTGCCGTTGTGAAACTCAAGAACACGCACGTCAATAACACGCTTCACGAAAAGGGTTTCAACACAGCCCTGCCCCCTATCGAATTCCCAAACCCACGCGTGAGGATCGCCGTTGGTTCTAATCGGAAGGGTGAAGAAGACAAGCTCGGCATTGCGCTTCACCATCTCCACGAGGAAGATCCTACGCTCATCATTGAACACTCGGTTGAGCTCAATCAAATCATCTTGCTCGGTCAGGGCGAGATGCATCTACAAACAGCAAAACATCGACTCGTGAATCGCTTCAAACTCGATGTGGATTTTCAACCCGCACGTGTTCCCTATCGGGAGACGATTAGGAAGACCGTTGATGGAGTGTACCGACACAAGAAACAAAGTGGTGGCGCAGGACAATTCGCCGAGGTGCATATGCGCGTAGAGCCTTACCATGAAGGTATGGCTGCCCCGAACGGACTTACAGTAAGGGGCACAGAGGTAACGGATCTGCCGTGGGGTGGCAAGCTTGTGTTCCTCAATTGCATCGTTGGCGGAGTGATCGAAACGAGATTCCTTCCTGCCATTATGAAGGGTGTGATGGAGAAAATGACGGAAGGTCCGGTAACGGGCTCCTATGTACGCGACGTACGCGTCAGCGTGTTTGATGGAAAGATGCATGCCGTGGATTCAAACGAAGCAGCCTTTAAAACCGCCGGACGGATGGCATTTAAAGATGCCTTTATTGGTGCAGATCCACAGTTACTCGAACCGATCTACAATGTCAAGGTGATAATGCCGGAAGAACAAGTGGGCGATATCATGAGCGACCTTCCGTTGAGGAGAGCAGAGATCGTTGGAGTTGATGCTGATGGACATTATCAAATCCTTACATGCCGCATGCCCCTTGCCGAACTAGACAAGTATGCAACCGTGCTACGGAGTCTTACAGCCGGGCGCGCTACTTATGATTCGTCCTTCGCAGATTACCTTCCCGTGCCCCCTCAACTCGCACAGAAGCTACATCAAGACTACCTCGTTCATGCACATGATGATGAGTAGATAAATGCTGTAGTTTTGCATTCTCGACTAATGTAGTTCAACACCGTGAGGAGACGTAATCGATGAGAGTTATAAGCATAGCCGTATTCATTCTTGTAGCCGTTTGTGGAACGCAGGCTCAACTTGGTACTACGCTTCCAAAAAGTGTTGATGCCGCCTCAAAGCAAGTCAGCAGTTTTGACCCCAGCAGCGTTACAAAAGCCGCTAAGTCCCTCGATGGGAACATCGACCAGTTTTCGAGTGCCTTAAAGGGTGCAGGTATTGATCCGGCTAAGGCCAAGAGCATTACGAGTGCAGTTAGCGCACTGGATGGCGACACGGACCAGATGCTCAAGCAGATTAAGGGTGCGTCGGACCTCATGTCTCTCAAGGACGAAGCAACCAAGATCCTTGCGGACGTGCGCAAGGTTGATGGCTTGATGTCGGGCGTGCAAGTAGCCTCGAACGTTACATCCAAGTGGGGCTCTGTAAAGAGCAGCGCAAATGCGCTCGGCAGCATATTCGGTTTGAAGCTCTGATCGACTACTAACGTTGACTGATAGAAACGCCGTTGAGCTTCTCGCTCACGGCGTTTTTCTTTTCAGCACAATTGGAACCTGTGTTGTCTTACCGCCGTGCACCTGCGTCAGCGTTAGCCCCTCTCCCATGCGCTGCACAACATAGCTCAGTGGTTTACCCTGCGTTGACGTCAACGTTATCGCATACGATTGGCTGTCTATGGTGAGATCATAGGTAAACGTACTTCCCATCATCGTGGCCACCATACCGTTCGTAAAGGATACGTCCTTTCCATCTGATGTAGTCCACTGTCCACTGAGCAACGATGAGTTGACCATCCGTCGCAGAATGAACATTGGGTCGGGATTCTTCGATGGAAGTTTACCCAGCACGATCGGCACACCTTCGAGGCTATCCATTTTCGTGAGTGAGATGTAGGTCTGGTTACGCTCGTCGACGGCTACAAGCCACATCGGCAAGTCCTGCGTACCAATGGCCCACTTCATACCCGCCTTTGGGACGGACGTTTTGAGAATGAGCATTTGTGCGTCCGCACCAGGCTTGAATGCGACAGTGATCTTTCCGTCGAGGCTCGTGGAGTCGATGCGAATGTAAAGGGGCTCATCCAGTCCCTTGGACTGCATAGCCCCCTCCAAAGACGACGTCTTTTTAAGAGCTTCAAGGAATTTTGCGTGGAACCACGTGCCATGATAGAGGCTGAATTCCTGCGCCGATAAACCGGCAACGGCACTACAAAGACAGAATACGAATGGTAGGAGTTTCAT
>JAPLFN010000020.1 GCA_026390655.1 Candidatus Kapaibacterium sp. | reverse complement strand
TCGCGCGAGAGCATGCTCTCGCGCGACCCCTGTAACATCGGGCCAAAGCCCGATGCTAGTAACCGCGTAACCCCGTAACCCTGTATCCCCGTATCTTCCCCGCTATGCCATGGATGCCCCCTACTGACATAACACTCCCTAACGGAATACGCGTACTCTGTGATCCTGTGACTACCGTGGACTCCTGTTCTGTTGGGGTCTGGGTACGTGCTGGCACGCGTGATGAGCCGAAAAAGGGAGATGGCGTAGCGCACTTTGTGGAGCATACATCCTTCAGGCGGACAACGTCGAGAACGATGTCCAAGATCTCTCGCGATTTCGAGAACGTAGGCGCCTATGTTAACGCATACACAACCAAGGAAGAAACGTGCTACTACGTGAGGACGCTGAGCGATCACGTTGAACGGGTGGTTGATACGTTGATCGATGTGGTTGTGCGACCCGTTTTTGATGACGCCGATGTAGAGAAGGAACGCACGATCATCACCGAAGAGATCAGGTCGTACGAGGACGAGGCAGAGGAATACATTTTCGATCTCGGTGAACGCCAGGTCTTTGATGGTCACGCGCTTGGCATTCCTATCGTTGGCACTACACAGAGTGTCGCCAAGATCACATCGGCCAATGTGCGTGCCTTTCATGATCGTCACTATCATGCAGGATCTATCGTTGTTGCCGTGAGCGGTCGAGTAGACATTGATGAGTTTGTACGTTCTGTGGAACGCCTAACCTCGGATGTGCGTCGCAAGCGCCCCCTTATCAAGAGGACAACACCATCGTTGCTTCCACGGTCAACAGTTGTAGTCCATCGTCCCGTGCAGCAGGCGCACCTCCTCTGGCAGCGGCGCACTCCAGGGTACATGCATAAGGACAAGTATGTGCTTCAACTTCTTAACGTGGTGCTGGGCGACGGGATGTCGTCCAGACTGAACGTACGCCTTCGCGAGTCGCGAGGCCTTGCGTATTCGGTGTATTCGCAGGTACAGCTCTTCTCTGACTGTGGTACAATGGCTATTTACGTTGGAGTTGATGAACATAAGATCGACAAAGTGAATGCGATCATTACACATGCCCTTGATGAGATCTCGCGTGATGGCATAAAACGATCGGAGCTTCAACGTGCAATAACGCAGCTGCGGTCAGGCAAGCTTATGTCGCTCGAATCCCTCACATCGCGCATGACAATGCTTGGTAAGGGCGTAATGGAGGAAGGGGCTCCTGAGAATCCATACGAGACCATCGCCGATATTGAACGAGTGACGCTGGACGGTGTGGCACGTGTTGCGTCAATACTTTGCGATGCTTCTATGTGGAGTACGTGCACGATTATGCCGACAACCGAGGACTGACGCCGATGATGCAGTTTCATGAAGAACAGCAGGCAGCTCTCGACCTAACGGTACATTGTGCGGTTCATGCAAATGCAGGATCCGGAAAAACGAGTGTACTTACACATCGATTTCTTAAGATTCTCATCGAGACCAACACGACGATGGATCAGATCGTGGCCATCACGTTCACACGCGCTTCTGCTGCGGAGATGCGCGAGCGCGTTCATAGCAGACTCGTTACGCTCTTACATGATCCAGTTGAGCGAGGCGCCTTTGCTACAACACTTTCAGACGAGATCCTGTGCTCACACATTCGCAGATGGATCAACGAGGTAGGTCAATCACGCATAAGCACGTTTCACAGCTTCTGCTCCTCCATCATCCGACAGTATGCCGAAGATCTGGACCTCGACGCCGATGTGAGAGATCTCGAAGAGAACGAAGCACGCGTGTTATCTGCGGAGGCCGTGCAGGATGCTCTGCGCGCTGCCCTGGAGCCGCAAGGCCCCCTGCACGACGAGGCTCTTGCTCTCTTTGACGATGTCTCTATTGCAAGTGCAACGGAGATCATCTCGCGTCTTGCTCGTTCTCACAGTTTTGTGACGGATGTTCTACATCGTGTAGATGTTGACTCATCGCTCTATTGTGAGAAGCAGCACGCCCTTGTGATGTCCATGTTGAAGGGGCTTGCTGCCGACCTCCTTGAAGCTGCAGCAGAATGCCTTTCGGCATACACGATCTATCCTATGTACAACAAGGCCGTAAATGAACTTGGTGGACTTCGTGATCAGCTGGCCACGCTTGAACCGCCACTCGCAGTTGATCGAACAGTTGCCACGATAGAGTATTGGTTTACAGACAAAGGCGAGTTTCGTAGCGTCCACAATAAAGCCTCCGTGGTCAGCCGAGCGCGAGATGCGATTGCACTCCATCGTACGGCTATTAGCGCGTATAGGCATGGTGGCATCGGTAGGCTATTCGGCAAGGAAACGCGAGCGTAATGCACTCGACTTTGATGACATGATCCGCATGGTGATCGATCTCCTAGGCAACAACGAGATCGCGACGTCGATTCGCAGTGGTATTCGTTACCTCATGGTTGATGAGTTTCAGGATACGGATCCGGAGCAATACCGACTATTGGAGCTATTAGTGCCAGCACTTACACAGAGTGCCGTGGCCGGACCTAATCTCTTTATTGTTGGCGACGACAAACAGAGTATCTATGGTTTCCGAGACGCTGATGTACGTCTGTTCCGCAAGGCAACGCAAGCAATACGCATGGAAAATCTTGCTGCAAACGCCGATGATGGATATCGTCCACTCGCGCGTTCTTACCGCATGCATCAGGATCTTTGCACAGTGGTCAATGGTATATGTTCGCACATCTTCGGAAGTGTTGAGGGGCCTGAGCCTGACGATCTCTTCTCGTACGATGTGTCGTACTCTGCCCTTGTTGCCGGACTGACTGTTCCTCACTTCGATAACGTGGGCACATGTAGCGTGGTGTACGATGAGGAAAACGAAATCGGAACAGTGGCAAACACGATCGTGCAGATC
>JAPLFN010000013.1 GCA_026390655.1 Candidatus Kapaibacterium sp. | reverse complement strand
GTGCGAACGTCATAAAGGATAGAAACAAGCATCGCCAAGCCCGGTACCATGATGATGTACTCGAGGGGGAGTGTGGTTGGCAAGGCAATTGTAAGCCAACCAAGCCCGGCAGATACGACTGGCATGGCAAGCAAGCTTGCAAGCTGACCATTACACTGAAACGAGGAACGGCGAACGTAATAGAGATAGAGTCCAACCATGCTGATCAGAAACAGTGCATGGCCAAAGGCACCAAGTACCACAAGAAAAGAGAATTGAGATGTGGACCGTAAGTATTGGGCATTACGATAGGCGGCAAGGCGTTCAAGTATCTGTTCGTCAACCCGCTGACCCTTTTTCACTATCACATCGCCACGTTGAACGATCTCTGTTGTCGTAGAGACGCTTTGGGCGTCTTCAGCACGCGCCTTGTTCCACGCAATGTCATCAACTCGAATTGTTGGAATCAATGCTCTCCGAATGGAAAGGGTAACAGCGTTGCGAAGGTCGTCACCGAGATCAGAGAATGAAGACTCAAGCGCTAAGGCGATATCTGCGGAGTCGCGAATCTCTTCCTTTGGAACAAGGCGTTCCTCGGCAGACGGCAGAAGCTCAACGACAACATCGCCTGGTAGTTGCGCGTTGTCCCGATCAATGATATCGCCTTTGTACGCTATCTTGAGAATCGTGCGTCCGCGGGTTGAAAGGATAGCGGACGCCGCTTCCGAAGAGGTCGAGATCTCTGATTGCAAGATCGATGCGGAAACCTGGGCTGCGTCAATTCGTCTGCGTACCGGAGCTGGCGTTGATCTTTGTGCAGTTTCTCGCCTGCTCGCAACTGAGTCCGGTGCAGTAGGGACAGGAAATGGGTAATCCGCAGCGACAGATTCTTCTGTCCAGCTCGTACCTATGCGGGATCGATCGAATGCCGTTCGTTGGGTATCGCCAAGGCGACCCGGCAGGAAGGCCATAAGCAAAAGCGTCGCTACCACGATGATCACGACACGCAACACCGTGGAGGTAGCAAGTCCACCCGCGGTTGCTGATGCGCGATCATCTTCGCGAATCTGTTCAAACAATGTCGGCTTTTGTCGTGCCATGATGTAAGGGGCTTATCGGCCGGTGAACAACGGTGGACGTTTCTCGATGAAGGCAGCAACACCTTCCGAATAGTCAACGGAATCACCAGCACGCTGCTGAAACACGGCCTCTAGATCGAGCATCTCATCTAAGGAGGAGTTGAGCCCCTTCTGCAAGAGTTGCTTGACAAATCCGTATGTCTGCGTCGGACCCGATGCGTATTGTGCTGCAACGGAGGCGAGTGCTGCGGGAAATGCTTTAGGATGCGCAACCGAGTTGACCATTCCCAATTCAAGAGCGAGCTCGGCGCTGATCGGCTTGTTCAATGTTGCAAACTCAAATGCTTTTGCATATCCCAGCATTCGGGGGTAGAACCATGTTGCACCGGAGTCAGGTATCAAAGCAATGCCAATGAATGCCTCTACAAGTCTCGCTGACGAGCTCATTACGCGCACGTCACATGCAAGAGCGAGCGAAAGCCCGGCCCCAGCAGCAACACCATTGATGCCGCAGATGATCGGCTTTGGCATTTCGCGCAGGAGGCGAATGATAGGATTGTACCGGCGTTTTATGGAGTCGTTGAGGTCCCGTTTGTCGCCCTTCTTCGGTGCGTCCTTCAGGTCTTGACCAGAACAGAACGCCTTACCGGCGCCTGTTAAGACCACGCATCTAACGTTGTCATTGTCTCTTGCATCGGCCAGTGCCCCTTGCAGATCAGTTGTCAGTTGCTCGTTAGCGGCATTGAAGGAGTCTGGACGATTAAGAGTGATCGTGCCTATGCCATTATCGATCGAATAGAGGATCGTTTCAAAGGTCATTCTATCACTTTCCTTTCCATTCGGGTTTGCGCTTTTCAACGAAGGCGGACATACCTTCCTTCTGATCTTCCGTTGCAAAGAGCATGTAGAAATTCTTTCTCTCGAATTCTAAGCCCCCTTCAAGCGTGGTTGAAAACGCTTTGAGAACTGACTCCTTTGCGAGTCTTGAGGCAATTGGTGCCTTTGATGCTACGTCTCCGGCAAGTGCAAATGCTTCTTGGAGATAGAACTCTACGGGGACAACGCGATTGACGAGACCAGCCTGCATTGCTTGCTGCGCTGAGATGCTTCGTCCGGTAAGTACCACCTCCATAGCAAGTGCCTTTCCAACGGCCCGCGTGAGACGCTGGGTACCGCCGGCACCGGGCATAACGCCAATGTTGATCTCCGGTTGACCGAACTGTGCAGTATCGCTTGCAACGATCATATCGGCAAGCATGGCGAGTTCACAACCACCACCTAGCGCAAAGCCACTGACGGCAGCGATGACGGGTGTCTTAACAGTCCGGATCTTTTCCCAACGAGAGAACTGATCACGCTCAAGCATGTTGACCGTTGTAGCGTCTGACATCTCGGTGATATCGGCACCGGCGGCGAATGCACGCGCACTGCCATGAATGACGATACAACGTATTGCGGGATCTGCGTCAAAGGTCTGAAACGCAGCAACGAGCTCAATCATCGTTTGTAGGCTCAATGCGTTGAGAACATTTGGTCGGTTTAACTTGATGGCGCCCACGCCAGATTGCGGTACGTAGGTCTCGATGCATGTAAAGTCTGTACTCATAGTCCTGCTGATGGTTGAGAACAGCCTAAAAATACGCATGTTCGGCCTTAAGGCTGAGTTTCACGGAGAGAAAAACACATGGATCATCTTTACATCGCGGGCTGCAGCGAGCAGCACAATGTGGCCCCCTTGGATAGTGACGTTCGCAGGCACATTGCGGCATTGAGACTGCGAGACGGTGAGCAGGTGAAGGTGCTGAACGGTAGGGGGCTCATAGCTCACTGCACGGTAGAACGCACCCCTGGGACAGTCTCTCTCGTGATACGGGATAGGGTCCTTGTCCCTAAGCCCCGTGGCCTCACTCTCGTAATGTCAATTTTAGACGGCCGCGACAGATTTGAGTTCTCCCTCGAAAAGGCCACCGAGCTAGGTATAACGAGATTCGTTCCACTCCTGGCAGAGAAATCCCAACATCATCGCACAAGTGAGGTTCGACTACAAGCAAAAGCCATTGCGGCTATCACACAGTGTGGTGTGGCTTGGCTTCCGGAGATAGCGCCGCCAACCACGATCGATGTCCTGCCGTGGGGAACACGAGTGATCGTTGGAGACGATAAAGGTAAGCCCCCTTCATCCGAAGACATTGCAGATGATCTCTGTGTGATCGTTGGTCCCGAAGGAGACTTCTCAGAGCGTGAGAAGAATGTACTGCGAGCAGATCCGCGAACGAGACATTGGGCCATCGGCCCGAACCGTCTTCGTGCCGAGACCGCAGCTATGTCGTTGATCGCAAATGTTGTTAGCGGGAGATCATGATCCGCGCAGATGCCTGACGTCCGTTCACCGATACACGAACGGAATACGTCCCGCTCGGCACATTCATTCCACCAACCACAAAGGACTGTGGTGACGCAATGACCTGCTCGGTGCGAGTGGAGATCACGTTCCCTAATAGGTCGATCATTTCAATCGTTGCAGCACCGCGCTCCAGGGTAGTGAGCGTAAGCGTTGCAGCTTCGTTTATCCGTTGTGGTATCGCCAATTGTGCGAACGAGATATTCTGTGAGCTTCCAATCAACACAATTAGTGCGAACCACGAGAGTATCGCGTACTGTTTTATCCGACAACAAACGGCTGGAGATTGTAACATTCACGCCTGCCCCTGCGGCTAACACAAACGGGGTTGCTATACCAGAAAGAGTGAATGTAGGCTCGTTGTTCAACATCGAAATGTCTGTTACGATCACAGAACGATCTGTATGCGGATTTGTGATGGTGAGCGTGTCCGTCACTGTAACAAGACTTGGCTGCTGGCCAAAGTCGTGTTTGGACTTGGAAGCGGTGACAGTATCTGGCACGTAGGTCACGATTCGATCGATCACCTCGCCGGAGGCACTTATTGTGCGAACCGTTGCTGAGGCGACCTTTGAAAGATCAAGGACCTTGACGTTGTACACGCCAATGGTGTCTCCTGCGCGGAACGCTTCGTCGATGGTCAACGATGCATTATTGAGATTCATTGCATGGATCATGCGGATGGATCCGCACCCGGACGACGGAACCCAGGAGGTGACGGTTGTGAGCCCGCACGTGCCTGATTCACCACGGTCGTAGAGCGTGTCTCCACTACATGGCGTTGAAAGATCGATCCCAACAGCGCTTCCAAATGCTCGTCCTTGTTGAAGTCCGTCGAGAGATGCATAGTTCCAGGCCATCCATCGAACAGTGTCTGAGACCGACGTGAGGGTGTGGTCGCCTGCCGGAATAGGCGTGCGAATGTAGGCATACTCTGTGTTGTTAAGGAGGCGCATTGAACCACGAAAGGCCGAGTCCAACGTTCGTCCGTTAAACTGGATCATCGAGATCTCGTTGGTCTTGAATACGATGTTCAGAAAGTCATCCATCCCCTCCGATGCAGAGAATGTTGCGCGCGTGATCCAACGATCTATGGAAGGGACCATTTGCAACATGGGCATTCCCGCTTCAATGGTAGGGTGACCCTGTGCCTCTTCTGACGAGCCCCCTCCAACCTTGATTCCAGGTGGGAGGACCTTTGCATAAGACTTGCCGTATTGGCCCATAAGGATCGGCTTATCTGATTCCCAATATG
>JAPLFN010000056.1 GCA_026390655.1 Candidatus Kapaibacterium sp. | reverse complement strand
TGAGACCTACTATCCCGACGCTCGCGTTGGGTTGGATTTCACGACGTCGTTTGAGCTCCTCATCGCAACGATTCTGTCCGCGCAATGCACTGACGATCGTGTGAACATCGTAACAAAAGATCTTTTCAGAAAGTATCGTGTTCCTCAGGATTTCCTGAATGTACCTGTTGAAGAGCTTGAACAAGACATTCATTCAACGGGTTTCTATCGAAACAAAGCCAAGAACATCCGCGGATGCTGCGCGAAGCTCATCGCGGATTTTCAAGGAGAGGTTCCGAACAAACTCGATGATCTCATTACCCTACCCGGTGTAGGACGTAAAACGGCAAACTGCGTTCTGTCCAATTGTTTTAACATTCCCGGCATCACCGTCGATACACATGTGACGCGTATCATGAACCTTCTCGGCATGGTTGATACTGAAGATGCTGTGAAGATCGAATTCGCCCTGATGGAGCTCGTACGTGTCGAAAAATGGAACATCATGAACCACCTCATCATAACCCACGGCCGGAAGATCTGTATTGCCCGGCGGCCTCAGTGTGGACTCTGTCCCGTGAGAGCCTTTTGTCCATCTGCAGTATAATCGTCACGTTTTCCCCTCCCTAACGCACGACGGTGTAGATACGATTCTCTATGTTCGCACTACAATGCACTCCATGATCCGCAACTCTCGTCAGATCGTCTTCATAACACTCATTCTCTGCACGTTGAGCGCGCATGCACAGAACGAGGCGGGCATCATTGCCGGCGGTGCCTTCAACATCCACAACGCACAGTTTGGAAAGCTCGGCACCTATCCTTCATGTTGCCCGGAGTTCACAGGTGGTTCTGGTATGGGATTCTATGTAGGGGGATGGTATGGTGTGCAGCTCAACGATCGCTTTCGATTCCTCGGGAGACTAACATTCTCAACGGAGAATGGCACGATGACCGATGAGGAACGCTCTTTTGTTGCGGATCTCAGAGACACCGCAAAGGTAATTGATGCGATGTTCACACATCAGATCGATGCAACGCTAACGAGCCTTGGCATAGAACCATTGATAGCATTTCGTGCCGTAGGTGGACTTGACGTTCTTTTGGGCGCACGTGTTGGCCTGACAATGACAACTACGTTTCATCAGACTGAGACCCTTACAAAGCCGGAAGATTACGGTGCATACCTCGGTGACGACCGGGTGTGGGTAGATACACAAGCAGACATTCCTGGTGCCTCATCAATTCGCGCGACAATTGTCACGGGGCTTCGTTATGTGCTACCCATAGGTCGAGGTAGGTCAACGTTCCTCGCACCTGAGCTCACATATCACTTCCCTCTTACCGGTGTTGCAAGTGGCGTATCTTGGAGCGTATCTCAGCTCCGTTTCGGCATAGCACTAGGCTGGCAGTTCTTCCCTGCTCCGCCAGTTGATAGCGTTGTACCTCCTCCAGCATTTGTAGCACCACCACCGCCAGTTGTGATCGTCCCTCCACCATACCTCACGATCAGAGCCAGTGGTCTGATGCCCGACGGAACGGTGATACCGAACCCAGTGGTTCACATTGAAGAAACGCAAGTGACCACCCTACATCCGCTGTTGGGATACGTCTACTTCGACAATGGGTCGAGCGAGATTCCTCAACGGTATATCAATGGCATTGCTCGAGCTAACGCCGACACTATTGGCCTTACACCGTTAGAGGCGGCCCATGGCGAATTGGCCATCATTGCTCAGCGCGCAAAGGCATCGCCAAAAGCAATGATCAAGATCACCGGGAACACGTCCGGCATCGGTGCTGATAATGGCCTACCCCTTGCACGCTCTCGTGCCGAGGGCGTATCCGATAAGCTTGTTGAACTTGGGGTGGAAAGATCGAGGATCAGTGTAAACGCACGGACATCTCCGCTTCGACCAACAAAAGCCAATGACCCTGAGATGATCGAGCTTGCCGCAGAGGAGAACAGGCGCGTTGAGATATCGTCGTCAGATCCGTCACTTACTGGGCCGGTTTCGCTGGGGTCAGTAGACATCTCCGTAGATCCGGCAACACTTCGTTTGGAAACCACCATTCTTGCATCTGGGGGCTTACAATCAGCCACGCTCTCATTGAGGCAGGGTTCGAGGCTTCTGTTTGAGGAAGATCAGCAAGACGCTTCGAAGAGAAGAAAGGACATTCAGCTCCTGTCAGGCAACCCGCGTGAGTTTACTGAGAGCCCCCTCATTGCCACAATAACGGCCAGTGACAGCCTCAACAAGACTGCGAGCTCCAGCGACACGATCCAGGTTCAACAGCTCACCGTTTCTCGTAAACGGGTTGAACAGCTGGGTGACACACAGATTGAGCGATTCGAACTCGTTTTGTTTGACTTCAATGACGTGTCGATCAATGCCGAGAATACCCGGTTGTTGGATTATGTGCGTTCACGCATGCGCACTGGCACACGAGTTAGGGTGATTGGGGCTACGGACATCATGGGATCCGAAGAGTACAACAGGGACCTTTCCTTACGAAGGGCACGAGAAGTTGCTAGGCTTCTGGGGGTATCCGACGCCACCGTAGAAGGCTATGGCGAAGACCGTCCAACCTTCCCAAACGACCTCCCAGAGGGACGTGCGTATAATCGTACGGTCGTAATAGAGCTGGTATATCCCGTCCGATGACCGAGTGGGGATATTTCCTCGTCACGTAACCATTGGCTGGCCCTCTTGTTTGTGCTATCATTGTGACTGTATTCGGTAACGCGTCGCATCACCTTGACAGCACGGAGCCTTCCATGAATTTTCGACAGTCTGTTTTGACCTGTGTTTCAGTATTTCTGGCGATCACAGCCTTCACAGAAATCAGCGCACAGACATTCGTGCCCATTCGAATCAACCTTGGGCAATACCCGTCAGTGAAGGCGAAGATCTACGCGCTGGATGCTACGGGGAAACCACAAGAGATCGCACCATCTGATGTTACCGTATCCGAGAACGGAACGGCTGTGACAGCAACAACGCAGTGTGACCCCTCATCCTCCGGGAGAAACCTATCTCTGCTTGTTGCGATGGATATCACGGCGTCGAATTCCGTTGGCAGTCCATCAGGCTTGGACCTCATGAAGAACGCAGCACGTGGAGTTTCTCAACTGCTGACGTCTACATCAGACGAGATCGGCCTGTTAACGATCGATGCGCAAGCCAACCTCGTGTATGCGTTATCTACGGATAAAGCGAACTATACAGCGGCCGTTGATGCTGTTAAGTTATCCGGCGGACTGAATCTTACGAATGGATTCATGAACCAACCTATGGGTGGTCTGATCCATTTGCAGAACGCGCGCAACAATCGCGCATTGGTTTTGATCACGGATGGGGCTCCTAGTTTCGATATCCTAACAACTCTCGGAACCGCGCGCACATTCGGCATCCGTGTCTACATCATTTGCATCTCCTCACGCGCTACGGATCAGATCAAACGTCTAGCGGACTCTAGTGGCGGCGCGTGGGCCGAAAATGTAACCACGACTGCAGACGCCGTAGCATGGGCGCAAGGCTTTGTTGCCGACGCTAAAGAATTCCCATCGTGCAAAGTTTCTTGGACTGCATCTACGAGTTGCGTTACGGAACGAAACGTAGGCTTCAAGATCGGAGCTGTGACGCGCACTCTTACGTATGAGCTACCTGCGAACGCCCTGGGGGTGTTGGAGGCATCTACCCTTGGTGTAGATTTTGGTCAACCTTCTGTTGGTAACACCGTCTCTCGATCAATCGTATTGAAGGCACTGAATGAAGATGTGATCATAACCAGTTTCACCATTTCTAATCCGCTGTTCTCTCTTGTCAATCCGCCCGCGTTGCCGTTAACGGTGCGTAAAGACCAGATCGCTTCGCTAACACTTCAATTCACAGCGTCGAATTCTGACGGTCATATTGGTTTATTGACATTTGCGTCAGCCACATGCGATCTTCCCGAGATCACGATGCGTGGAGGAACCCCTCTTCGTGGCGATGTTCTGAGACTCAAGAAGCCGAATGGTGGGGAAAATTTCCTTGCCGGTACCGATACAACTATCGTATGGGAGAACACGCTCCCGCAAGAAATTGTACGTCTCGAGATAAGTTTCGACGGTGGGCTTGCCTGGCAGCCCCTTGCTGAGTCGGTCAACGGACTCTCATACAATTGGCGTCCGGGAACGCAAGTATCTGACAAAGTTCAAGTTCGTGTTTCACGAACGATCATTGACCCGGACAATATTGTCGTCCTCAAAGGGCACGACCAGCCAGTGTACTCTGCCATCTTTACCGCAGACGGACAGCACGTAATCACTGGAGGTCACGACGGAACAGTGAGACTTTGGAATGCGTTCAATGGTATTCAGGAGCGGCTAGTAGGTACACACGGCAATTGGGTGTGGGCACTGGACATCATGCCGAATACGAGATACGTTGCATCTGCAAGCTATGACGGCTCGGTCCGTGTGTGGGACTATACAACAAGTGAGCGCATCGCCACGATACCGATGGAAGGTGAGGTATACACGGTGGCATTCACTCCCGACGGCCGACACCTACTTGCGGGAACCGCACGGGGGATTACGCAGGTTTCTACATCTACCTGGTCTGTTGAAACCGTTAAGATCGTTGATCAAGGGCCGGTCTACGATATCGATATCTCTCAAAGCGGAAATTTGATGGCCGTTGCCGAGGGAACCAATGCCGTTGTGCGAGATGTATCCACCTTGGAGGTAGTCACAACGTGTGACAAGGCAGGCCGTAGCGGAAAAATCTACGCCGTCGCTCTTAGTCCGAATGCATCGCGCCTGGTAGCCGGAGGCACAGATTTCGTGATCGCTATGTACGACGCCGTAACCGGCGCGCAGACCAATGTAACTCAGACAGCTAGCGGTGCCATTCTCGCGCTAGAGTACGCCCCTAGCGGTACAACATTTCTCTCAGGTGGGGGAGATGGTACCGTCAAAATATATGATGCTACAAATCTTGTGCTGCAGTCTTCGCTAGGTGGACACACTGGCCTTGTCTATGATGCCAAATTTTCACCCAACGGAAAGCGAGTGGTCTCCGCCTCCACTGATTTCACAGCTCGTATTTGGACGCTCGATGGAATAGGAACTACGCAGGACGCCTCGGATAATACCTTTCGTATAACCGGACCGGGATCATCGGCTTCTACGATCGATCTTGGCGACGTAGCGGTTGGGGCTGGTGCAGACAAAAAGGCTACGGCAGTTTCGCCCGTTGGGACCGCGCCATTGACAATTATCAGTGCTTCTTTTGTCCGTGGAGATGTTAGCGACTTTAATCTTTTAACAACCGCTCTTCCAAAGACCATCACGATTGCTAATCCGTTGCAACTTGATGTTTCGTTCGTCCCAAAGCAGCTAGGGCCTCGTTCCGCTGATATCGATGTAGTAACTGGCACCGGAATAGTTCGGGTGCGCGTGACTGGAAATGGCATAAACCCAACGCTAATCTCGCCAACGGTGATCAACTATGGACGACGTCTTGCTAATCAAGCCGTTGTTGATACAATGATCATTCTACGTATGCCTAGTGGCGCAACGGGGAATGTCAACGTAAATACCACGACGCTTACCGGCTCTCAGTCAAATCAGTTTTCGATCCAATCCGGAGGAGGCTCATTTACGCTCAGTCCTGGCCAGTCCCGACAAGTACTCGTCCGCTTTGAACCGATCGACTTCGGTCGTTTTGCTGCCGAGCTTGTATGTGACGTTCAAAATGGCACTCCAATCCGCGTAAGACTTTACGGTGAAGGTACCGGCGATGGAAGAATCTCCACGACACAGACAATCCTCTTCCCTACCGACCCATGCACAAGCTCCGCACCTCCGCAAAAGATCGACGTCCAAAATTTCGGAAATACTCAGTTGCAGATCTTTGTGGCAGGGGTTGAAGGCCTGAATGCATCAGAGTTTACGGTAACACCGCCGTCTCCATATCCGATCAAGCTGGATAAGGATGAGAAGGTCACTTTCACTGTCACGTTCAACCCTTCTGCGAATGGAGTGAAGAATGCAAGTGTTGTTATCTCGTCGAGTGCAATTAATGCCGTGAACGGAAGAAGTGTGATTCCGATTTCCGCAAGGCGAGATTCCGTTGGTTTTGAACTCACACGGCCTGTGGTGAACTTTGCAAACATCAACGAGGGTCAAGAGTCGATAGAGCGACTCCAACTTCTCAATACCGGCACCGTTGCTTTGAGGTGGGCTGGTACGTCGGTGACTGTTGGTCGATTCCGTATTGAGAATTTTGCCCCTGAAGTAACGCAACCTGGCACTCGATCCGAAATGACCATTCGTTTTCTTGGAGGTACAGCCGGAACGATCTATAATGAAAGCTACACCTTTATAGACTCCGTATGCGGTACTCGCCAGACGCTTCGTATGGTAGCCACTGTCAAGAGCTATATCGGAGCCACTCTTCGAATTGATAGAGTCCGAGCAGCGACAGGGCAGGAAGTGGCAGTTCCGGTCTACATAACCAATAAAGTGAATTTTGATCGTACGAATGTTACGCAACTCGAAACGCGCCTCCTAGTTAATGGCACGATCCTCACACCAACATCCGGAACCCCGATGGGAACGTTCCGCTCTGATGGCATGAGAGAGATTCCGATCACCTTCCCTATCCCACTGACGGATTCATTAGCTGCTACACTGCGTTTTCGAACGTCGTGGGGTAATGATACCTCCTCAGTGATTCACATCGATACGCTCATCCTTACGGATACACTGGAGATAAAACGCATAGATGGCGACGTCTCTATTTCCGATATATGCCGGGAAGGAGGTGCAAGACTTATTGATCTCACCCCTGTAGGAGCAGGCGTTCGCGTTGCGCCACTGCCAGCATCAAGCACCACAACTGCGGTAATCAACATCGTGGAAGCCGGCCGCACAACAGTTGAGCTCGTCGATATCAACGGACGTGTAATCCTTGTCGTCGCCGATCGTGTTATGCAAGGGGGCAGTTGGTTTGTGCCTCTCGACCTTACCATTGTACCAAACGGATCGTACTATCTCGTAATGACCACGCCGTCTCAACGCATTGTAGAACGTATTGAGGTGGTGCGATAATGTTAAAATCCATGAACACTAATGCTCTAATCGTTCGAATTGCTGCTGCAATCTTCTTCGCCATAATTTTTGTTGCACCCTCGGTCTATGCACAAGGGGTTGCAACAACAGATAAGCCCCGTATCGGTGCATTCGGCAACGTTTCCTATGATCTCTACGGAGCATCGTTCTCGCAACTGCCCGGTGTACCGAACTGCTGCCCGGAATTTACTGGTGGTTCCGGGATCGGATTTTTTGCCGGGATAATCTACATCGCTCCGATCAATGCAACGTGGCTTCTCGATCTCCGCGGTCATTATGGCGGATACTCTGTTGACATGAAAGCAACCCAAACATTGCCGACAGTTCTAGGTGATGGAACAACGACGAATGCGCAGATCCAGCACGATCTTAGCGGTTCTTTTGCGCAGATCAGTATTGAACCCCTTGTCGGATATCGAATCACACCCGACCTGTCACTGCGCGCTGGTATCATGGCCGGGTATAGAGTGACTGCGACCTACGAACAAAAAGAAACGCTTGTCCAACCGACGAACGCAACGTTTGAGACTGGGCTGCGCACTCGTAATGTTGATAATGGGAACATTCCAAACGTAAACGCTCTAGCCTTGGGCTTAACTGTTGGTGCGTCCTATGATCTTCCCCTCAACACCGATCGAACGATGTTCCTTAGTCCGGAGCTCCTTCTTACGGTATCGCCGTTCGACATTGTTAAAGACGTTTCATGGAAGGTGCAGCACATTCGTTTCGGACTTGCAGTAACATTCATACCACCTGAGTCAGAGGACTCGCTTGATGAGTATCAGCTGTATGATGTTGCACGTCGCACGCCGCTGCCAACGAAGGGGGCTCCAGGAGTTGCCTTCATAGCAGACATTACCGCAAGTGGGATCAATGAAGACGGTCGGACGAACACCGCATCTGGCGTTCGCATGGAAGAGTTTGCATCTACACGAGTGCGGCCGCTCTTACCCTATGTATTCTTTGACAATAACTCGGCTGCTCTTTCTGCCCGCTATCGTCAGCTAAGCCAAGATCAAGTTGATGCGTATTCTCTTGATGCCTTCTATAACCTAGATGCTCTCGTTACGTATCGGCAGATGCTGAACATCGTTGGCAAGCGCATGAGCGAGACGCCGGGAGCAACGGTCACCATCACTGGATGTACGGATGACGCTGAAGACAAGGGAGCGGGCAACCTCTCTCAGCAGCGCGCTACAAATGTGAAATCGTACTTGGTTGGTACCTGGGGAATTGATGCGGCTCGCATTGCAATTGAAGCACGAGGCATGCCCTCTATTCCATCAAACGGTAAGGAGGCCGATGGTCGCGCGGAAAATAGACGCGTAGAACTTTCATCATCTGACGCGTCGATCTTTGCCCCTGTTACTTCCATTGACACTATGAGAGTTTTCGAACCTGCCGGAATGCGCTTTCTGCCATCTATTGATCCACGCGTTCCGATCTCTTCATGGACCGTGTTTGTGTCTCAGGATGACCGCATTATCCACACCTTCCATGCCGGCGATCCTATCCCGGCATCGGTGGATTGGCGGATGTCTGAACAAAGCGCCTTCATTCCGCGTGGTACTCGCAATCTTGAGTATATGCTTGTGGTGCAAGACTCAACAGGCAACATCGTTCCGTCCTCCAGCAAGAACATTCCGGTCAGCGAGATCACATTGGAGGATAAAAAGCGCTCTGGGGGTGTCGATAAAACGATTGACAGGTACTCATTGATCCTCTTCGCATTTGATAAGGCAGACATTTCTGCTGAGAATCAAACGGTGATTAGCAGCATAAAGAGTCACATTGAGCCCGGTGCGCAGGTAAAGATCGTTGGAT
>JAPLFN010000089.1 GCA_026390655.1 Candidatus Kapaibacterium sp. | reverse complement strand
TACCTATCGTCCAGCAGCAACGGCGCAGCCGTCCTTACCTGCACAAAACACAGAGGGTATGGACATGAACGACGTTAATGTTCCTGCGTACATACGTCGCCAGCGAGAACAGGAACAACGTGCTCAAGCCGGTGTCCCTCGTCAGGAGCCCCTTTCTAGCGGAAGTGTGCCGATCGTTCAACCTGATGCTGAGCAAGCAGCAGGAGGCTATCAACCACCGATCCGCAAGGCGGGTGGCGCATCAAGCAACCAACCGGCATTCTTGCGAAAGATCATGGATTAAGAAATTACTAGTTACTAGTTACTAGTTACTAGTTACTAGTTACTAGTTACCAGTTACCAGTTACCAGTTACTAGTTACGAGTTATCAATGAGGTACCGCGTAACTCGTAACTCGTAACTCGTAACTCGTAACTATTCTTCCGCTTCCCGTATCGCCTGTTGGACATTCACACGAATGAGAACGACGAGACCCGCAAAGAGGAAGATGATAAGAGAGAGCACGGCCCACCTATAGCTATTTGTGAGCGATAGGGCGATGCCGAACGCAAGTGGGCCGATCCACGATGTGCCTTTGTCGCTAATCTCGTACAGAGAAAAATACTCGGCTTCTTTTCCTCGCGGGATCATCTGTGAAAACAGCGACCGGCTTAGCGCCTGCGTTCCGCCCATGACAATGGCAATGATCGCAGCGAGAATTGTAAAGTCTAATGCGGTCTTCACAAAAAAGAATGCCGAGAGAAGTACGCCACACCATCCAACAAGAGCAATGATGATTGCCCGCTTTGTACTTGTCCAGGCGGCTACACGCTCAAACATCAGTGACCCGGCAATTGCAACGAACTGCACAAGTAATATGGCCTGCGTCAACACATCGAGTCCTAATCCTAGCTCCTTATTGCCATACACGCTGGCCATTGTCAGGACCGTTTGGACGGCATCATTGTAAAGGAGATACGCTAAGAAGAATAACAGCGTCTGAGGATAGTTGCGCAAATGTTTGAGCGTATTCCACAGTTGTGTGAATGACGCGCGCAGACGTATGGGCTCGCGCTCTTTTCGAGCGCTATCTTTAAGGGTCAACAGCGGAACGATTGTGAACAATGCCCACCATAATCCGGCCGATGCGATGATCCCACGAATGGCAAGTTCGACATTGCTGCCAGTATCCTTTGCCGCAGAGTACCAGAGAAGATGAACAAGTAGAAGCAACCCACCACCAAGGTAGCCCAAGGCCCACCCGCGAGAAGAAACAGCGTCACGTTCTTCTGGCGTTGCGAGGTCCGTCAAGAACGAATTTGATACCACCACGCTTGCACCAAACGCAAGATTGGCAAGTATGAAAAGTCCACCGCCGAGAATGTAATTGTGCGCCGTTGGAGAGAGTACATAGAGACACATCGTTGCAATGGCTCCAAGGAGGGCAAACACCCCAAGCATCAAACGCTTTCGATGTGATCTATCAACGATGGCCCCCACAGCAGGCAACACAAAAACCTGAAGGACAACCGAGAGGGCAACACAGTAGGAAAACCAACTCCCTGGATGCATGGTGATGCCAAAGGGGCTAATGTGACCGCTAGGGTCCATTGCTGACTCGGCAACGCTCGTGAGGTAAGGACCGAGGAAGACGGTAACCACGGTCGTAGAAAAGGCACTGTTGGCCCAGTCGTAGACATACCAGCCAAAGCGTTGTTTGCGCAGAGTTTTCATACCCTAATATACTCGCGCAACGGCGTTCGACACTAGACCCCTATTTTGCACACCTCACACAAAGGAATACGACCATGAAGGTCCTCGGTCCAAAGAAGAATTTTCTCGCCATTGAAGAACCCTACTCTTCTCTCGAGACGTCAGCAATAGCCATCGTATCGGCTCCGTACGAGCATACCGTGAGCTATGGTGGTGGAGCAGGGAAGGGTCCAAAGGCGATCATCGACGCGAGTGCCTACGTAGAGTTCTATGATGATGAGACAAACCGCGAGTTGTGCTTCGACAAAGGGATCGCTACCATAAAGCCCCTTGCCTTTGGAAAGATGGTCGATCGCGCCGCACTGGACCATGTCGAAGAGCTCGTTGAAGATCTCATTGTGATGGGGAAGTTTGTTGTCACGCTTGGTGGTGAGCACACGATATCTACTGCGCCCATCTCGGCGCATTATCGTGCGTATCCACTCATGAGCGTGTTGCATTTTGATGCTCACTCTGACCTGCGCGATGAATACCAAGGCTCACCCTATTCACATGCGTCCTTCATGGCTCGTGTTGCAGAGTTCTTCCCAACTGACCGCATCACGCAAGTTGGTATTCGTGCCCAGTGCATCGAAGAAGCCGCATTCATCAAAGCCACGGGCATCAAGACGTTCTATGCGTCTGCAATTCGTAGGGGGCTCCATGGCGTCAATTGGCAAAAGAAGGTTGTTGACACGCTCGGCAAGGATGTCTACATCACGTTTGATGTAGATCATTTCTGTCCGTCCATCATGCCTTCAACCGGTACACCAGAGCCTGATGGTTTTTTGTATAGTGAAACCATCGACGTAATCAGAGCTGTTGTTGCATCCGGACGTCGCATCGTTGGCTTCGACGTAGTGGAGCTTGCTCCGGTGAAGGGAGTAACGCATCCCGACATAACGGCAGCGCGCCTCGTGTATAAGATCCTAAACCTCGCCTTCGATGTAAGGGCACAGCATGCTGTGCCCAAAACAAAGAGCGTAAAGGCACAGCATGCTGTGCCTCCACACAAAGCACCTGCTAAGAAAGGAAAAAAGAAATGACCCAACTCCAACAAGAGATGGAGCGCCTCGCGGCACTGCCGGCACAAGAGCTACAGTATGACGCCAACGCAACGCATGCATGTGCTGAATTCCTTAATGCCCTCAATACCGGTGTTATCAGAGCAGCGCAATCGAGTGAGGATGGCAATTGGGTTGTGAATCAATGGGTTAAGGAAGGGATCTTGGTCCTCTTTCGAAAGGGTCGACTCCTTGACATGTCTACAGATGAAAACTTTCGCTTCTTCGATAAAGACACACTCTCTACTAAGCCCCTTACCCTGGACGATCATGTGCGTGTTGTGCCGGGTGGAACAACCATTCGTACCGGAAGCTATTTGGCACATGGCGTGATTTGTATGCCACCTAGCTACATCAATATTGGTGCATACATTGGCGAAGGAACAATGGTCGACTCGCACGCCCTAGTTGGAACCTGTGCGCAGATCGGCGCTCGTGTACACGTCAGCGCGGCTGCACAGATAGGTGGTGTGTTAGAGCCTTCTGGTGCACGTCCGGTGATCATCGAAGATGATGTTATGATAGGGGGCAACTGTGGTGTGTATGAAGGTGTGCTTGTCCGCAGCAGGGCTGTACTTGGCAGTGGCGTTGTCCTGAATGCGTCAACACCGGTCTATGACCTCGTTCATGAGAGAATTCTTCGCAGCTCTCCGACTGTGCCATTAGAAATACCAGAGGGTGCAGTTGTCGTTGCGGGATCACGTGCCATCACTAGTGAGTATGGCAAGATCAATGGGCTAAGCATAAGCACACCGCTGATCGTAAAGTACAGGGACGAGAAAACTGACGCACGGACTGCGTTGGAATCAGCACTGCGTTAATGTGCTAGTGTGTTATTGTGCTAATGTTTGGAAGTTTCTATAAAGTTTGTAGCTTTGCCCTTGATGAATACCACACGCCAAAATTCCGTAAACATGTCCACCAGTATGCATAGCTGCATGATGATGTGTATGTACATGTCCCATATGGAATGGCGCGGGTAAGAACCGCAACGTAGATCAAACACGAAACGCCATTCCTTTCACTGGGGATGGCGTTTTTTCGTTTCTGATGTTCAGATCTCGATACGTCTCCCTCAACAACACCGGAGACCCTAATGCATGTGTATCGAGATCCGCTCCCCTTTGTACTTGAAGGGGGCTCATCAATCTCACAATTGGAGATCGCCTATCACACGTATGGTACGCTCTCGGCTACTGGCGACAATGTGGTCTGGATATGCCACGCACTAACGGGCAATAGCGATGCTGCCACGTGGTGGAGCAGACTTGTGGGACCTGGTCGCGTTATCGACACCAATAGCCACTTCGTTGTCTGTGCTAACATGATCGGGTCGTGTTATGGCTCTACCGGACCCACAACGGTAACCGACTCGGGGAGCCCCTTGTATCGTGACTTCCCACTCGTAACTGCACGCGACCAGGTGAGAGCCTTTATTCGGCTACGCAAGGAGCTTGGTATATCACACATTCGAACACTGATCGGTGGATCAATGGGTGGACAGCACGTGCTGGAATGGGCACTCCTCGAAACAGATGTGATTGAACGCATTGTTCCTATAGCAACGAGTGCGAAACACTCGCCCTGGGCCATTGCTTTCAATTCCGCTCAGCGGCTTGCATTGGAAGCTGATCCAACATTCAACGAGCCCCGTGCCGATGCTGGCGGAGCCGGACTCATCGCTGCACGTGCCATAGGAATGATCTCGTATCGCACGCCGGTTCTCTTTAATGTGAGGCAACGAGAAGAAGACGAACGCATCGATGACTTTCATGCGGATTCCTATCAGCGTCACCAAGGCAACAAACTTGCGCATCGATTCAGTGCCCATGCCTATCACACGCTCACACGTGCCATGGACAGTCACGATCTGGGACGAAATCGCAATGGAGTAGGCGCCGCACTTCGTTCCATCACGGCACGCACTGTGGTTATTGGAATCGATTCAGACCTCCTCTTCCCGGAATCCGAGCAGCAGTTCATCAGTGACATGATCACGAGATCGAAGTATCGCAGACTGTCATCTGCATCTGGCCATGACGCATTTCTCATCGATCAACGAAAACTTTCTATCATCCTTCAGCAAGAAAAGATCTTCTCATGAGCACAACAACATCACCTCAACGCATTGGACTCTTTGGATTTGGCGTAGTAGGGCAGGGACTGTTCGACGTCCTTCATCGCACACCCGGTCTCCAGACAGAGATCACCCGTATCTGCGTAAAGAACAGATCAAAGTCTCGCCCCATCCCCGCTTCACATTTTACCTATGAGCGTAATGACATACTCGACGATCCAAACATCGATGTGGTTGTGGAACTCATCGACGATGCAGACGCTGCCTTCGAGATCGTCAGTAAGGCGTTACGAGTTGGGAAGTCTGTAGTCACAGCCAATAAGCGACTTGTTGCGACAAGACTTCGCGAGCTTCTCGACATCCAGATGGAAACAGGGAGTTCATTGTTGTACGAAGCATCAACATGCGGAAGCATCCCTATCATTCGAAACCTCGAAGAGTACTATGACAACGATATGTTGAGTCGCGTAGAAGGTATCGTAAATGGCACCACCAACTATATCCTCACGGCTCTGCACGAACCTGCATCTACGGGCTATGCGTCGGCCCTAGCACAAGCTCAGGTATTAGGATTTGCAGAGAGCGATCCAACGCTTGATGTAGAAGCATTTGATGCTGCATTCAAAACGACCATTATTGCAGCGCATGCATTTGGTGTTGTTGTGAACCCCACGCAGATTGTGCGTCGGGGAATCACGACCATCACACCATTTGACGTATCGATCGCTCAACAACAGTCGCGCACGATCAAGCTCTTGTCGCGTGTTCAACTCCATGGGAACGGTCTGTCACTTCTGGCACTCCCGGCCTTGTCACAAAACGCAAGCCCCTTGGCAGGAATTCGCAACGAAGTAAATGCTGTGCGGCTAACTGCTGCGTTTTCCGACGCCCAGTTGCTTGTTGGCAAGGGGGCTGGGGGTGGACCTACGGCATCTGCTGTGCTGTCTGATATTGCGGCGCTTCGCTACGGATATCGGTATGAGTACAAGAAGCTCAACCAGGCATCACGGCCGGTTGTTGGCCACAACGTGGAGACAGTGGTATACGTGCGTGGTACCAACGAGCAGATAACGAGCATACCTTTTTCCGTGATCGATGTTGACCATCGCAGTTCAAGGGGGCGATACGTTATTGGTCACGTGCAGCTCGATGCTTTGCATAAAAGCGCGGCATTTCAAGATCCCGAGACCTTCATTGCAATAGTGCCGGAGGACTGACCATTAGGACAGCGTCGGATCTCCCTTGTCGCGGTTTAGTCGAACCGCTTGGCGTACCATGGCCTCGAACAGATCACGCTTAATGTCATTCGTTGACTGAAGCGTAACGTGGCGCATCTTCGTCATGTCGCCTACGAGCAACGATTCGGGATCTTCGAGTTCCGTGCCACGCCAGAAGCCAAAATTCACGTGATCAGTAAAGGCCTTGAGGTAGCAGACCGGACCGTTTGCCGAGTAGACAGGTTGCGACCAAAGAATGCTTTCTTCTATCTGTCCACCGGCTGACAGGATGATACCGCGTAGGGTTGTAAGAACCTCGCGTTGCCATCCCTTGTGGTGGGAGATGTAAGCATCAACGTTAATGGCATTGATCGGTGTGACAACAACAGGCTCTTCCTTCTGTACCGGAACATCGTTGTATTCGCCACGCGTAACGCGACGCTGAAGAACTGAACCTCGTGGTGCGCGTTCCTTCTTTTCAGCAGGTTCTGGACGCCTACGGTCACCTTGTCGTCCACGAGGTCCCTGCGGCTGTGCTTGGCCCTGAGACGGCTGTGACGATTGCTGCTGTTGCGGTTGTTGTTGCTGGGATTCCTGCGACGGTCGTTGTTCAGAAGCACCTGAGGCCTCGCCGTCTGCCGGTCTCTTCTTATTCCGACGGCGTTTGCGCTTGCGATCACCTTCGGCGTCGCCAGTTGGCTGTGAATCAGATCGTGGCTCGCCGGCATGGTCCGCTGGACGGTCTGCAGTCCTTGTGTCGGCATGGCGAACAGTTGGCCGGTCATCCTCCGGTGCTTGGCTTTGATCACGGGGCTCTTGGGACTGCCCCTCAGGACGGCGTCCGCCGCCTCCGCCACCACGACGTCTGCGACGTCTATTTCTACCTTCTCCATCGGACGAGCCCCCTTCAGAGGGTGCCGAGGATTGTGATGGGGCGTTGTTTTCGTCTGACTGAATCATGAGGTTGGGATGCTTATAGCTGGGTAGTGAAGTGCTAATATACGAAGAGCGTTACGGAGATACCGAGACATTGGTAGGGCGATAGCGAGCTATCACTCCCTGGCGGGGTCTTACGTACATTTGTTGTATGAATAAATACTACCTGCTTTTCCTGATCCTGGTACTAGGCGCGTCATTCGCGACTGCTCAAGTACATCTCGGTGTTTCCGGGTATGCTCAGAAACTCTCACTTAACGGTGATTCCCCGGAGGATCAAATAGTCGTGGCTGAATTGGGATACGGGGCCGGGCTATCGCTGGGGTACTTCATACTGCCCGAAATACAGCTTACCCTGGGCGCAACGTACGATGTGCGGAATAACCAAGTTTCAAAGATCCTCCCGATAACTGACTCGCTTGTGCCGATTGGCAACTTTCGACTGACCTCTTATGCCGTGCCAGTCGGAGTACGCATTTTCGGAGGGTCGAAGACCTGGTACTTCAGCAGTGGAGTAACACTTCGATTCCATGGTAATGCGTCCGTCAATGCCATTGATTCGGATTCCTCATACTCCGTTTCGAGCGCTTTTGTAAAGGTTGAAGGGAGTCTCTACCTCGGTTTCGGCTACATGTTCAAAATTGGGAATATGCGTGTTGTACCAGAGCTTCGATATGAACAGGGATTGTCTAATATTCTTAATGGCGAACCACTGGCCACATTGCCCCCTTCACCCACTCTGAGATCTACTGGATTTTCCTTCCGTCTCTTTGCTGAGTATGCATTTGGAGGTGGACAATGAACAAAGTGCTCCTCATCCTGCTACTCATCAGTACACAAAGCGTGCTCACCATGCACGCTGCGGATAGTGTGGCTGTAAAGTCCTCGCCGGGTCCAGTTCTCGGTGGACATCTTTTCCAGCCTTTAACAGGCGTACCAGGACCATTCATTCGTACTGTTTCTCAAGTGTCAGTAGGGGGCGGAACAACACTGAACCTAGCCCTTCCTCCGATTGTGATCGGAGATCGATTCGTCATTGCGCCACAAGGAAGCCTCGCTATTGTTTCCATGGTAGCAGCACACGAACAGAAGATCAAGAATTGGCTAAGCGTGTATGCAGCTTTTAAACTTGTAGGAAGGTTGGGTACAAACGTTACGTCGTTGTTCTATCAGGGCGTGAACACAGCCACGACTTTCAACCTTGGTTGGAAGGTAAAGGTCATTGAAACAGAACGATTCCTAGGGACACTGTCTCTTGATCTTACAAATGGGAATGTGGCAGTTATCGATGTTAATCAGTGGGTGAGAGGAATCATCGACAGCCAGGCAGTTATATCACAAAACCCACTTATTCAAACGAAGCCTGCTCTCTTCACCGGACTTACAGCTCGCAGTGCATACGCAATCAATGAAACATTTGGTGCCACGGCATTCATTGAAGCCATCTACGGAGAGGCCATAGTCCGAGGCGGTAGTGCAGGCGTCTTTTTCAATGCAGGTTTCTCGCTTAATTCAGACCTGCGTCTTGTTACTGATGTACCCCTTGCCCTTACGGCTGGTGTTGTTTATCGTCAAACCCCATCAGTCGAAGATTCCGAATCCTCCAGTAGCCTAGTTACCGGTTCTCTGCGCTTCGGATACAGCGGCACACAGAACTTCTCGTTTGGATTGCAATTCAACGGTCAATACGGCGATGTAGGGGGCGAGAAGCAAGCCTTCTTCATTGGTGGTGCCTTGGACATGCGGTTTTATTACTGATTGCAACCAGAAAGCCGTTCTCTTGTTTAGATTGAGGACATGCCTCGAATTCGCGTTCAGAATTTCTCTCCCTTGTGCCTTGCAGCAATCATGGCTCTATGTGCCATCGGGGTAAATGCGCAGGACTTTGGAACCATTGACACAGTTCTGAGGCTTCCGGGAAATCAGCCATTGCT
>JAPLFN010000065.1:13829-14606 GCA_026390655.1 Candidatus Kapaibacterium sp. | reverse complement strand
TACGTACGGCCCCATGGTCCGTGATCACGTTTTCACAAGCTCACTCGTTTACATTGCCATTGAGTTGGGATTGCGCTCACGTCCCGTAGAGTCTCTCCCGTTCTATGTTCGCGCATCATTCGATGCCGGTAATCCGCTTGTCAACGCTACCTACACCCAGACCGAACAGATCTCTTCACCAAATGGTGTGTTGTTTCCCGATGGAACGCAAAGAAGAACCACCGGCTCAGGCGAGTTCCCTGGTTTGGGGACGGCTATAGGACTAACAGGCGCACTTGGCGCCGCGTTTGAACTTTCGAAGCACGTAGAACTTTGTCCGGAGATATTTTACAGGTACGGGCTTAATTCGATCACTTCTACGTCAAATTGGAAACAGTCATTCGCAGGTGCCGGAATCCAGATTCGGTATCGGATGTTCAGTGATGAAATACCGCCACCTCCTCCGGCTCCGGAGCCACCACCTCCACCACCGGCGCCAGTTATCGTTGAAGCACCGCCTCCTCCTCCGCCTCCAATTCCAGTCGTTATAGCGTCAGTCAGTTCCGCACCGTTGGAGATCCGCGAGACAGTGGTAACGCAAACCTATCCGTTGCTACCCTACGTATTCTTCGATAGCGTATCGTCTGCCTTGCGTCCGCAGTACGTTGGCTCAGATAATGTTTCGACCTTTAGCGAACTTCAGCTTCCGAAGCAAACATTACCTATTTACTATCGCATGCTCGACATCGTGGCGGCGCGGATGCGTGCATTGCCGAAGTCCACGCTTACCGTCACCGG
>JAPLFN010000065.1:10704-13795 GCA_026390655.1 Candidatus Kapaibacterium sp. | reverse complement strand
CGGAGTATCGTTGGATACATGCGTGGGCGATGGGGTTTGTCGGAAGATCGATTTATCGTACGGAGTACAGATCGTCCGTCCTTGGTTTCCAACGAACAGTATGTGCAAGGCATCGAGGAGAACCGTCGTGTAGAACTTTCATCGAATGACGGTTCTGTACTCGATCCGGTTGTTCACACTCGGTTCAACGAATACGTGCCGGTTCAACCACACCATGATTTTGCGGTCAATGTCGCCAATCCCGAGCAGTCGAGCTCATGGGCACTGAAGGTGAATCATCACAATAGAGATATTGGTGCACGTGCTGGAACGGAAGCACCTCCTGCACAGATCAGCTTTGATCTTTCACAAGAGATGACGGATAGGTTAGCCGCCTCAGCCTCATCGTTTTTGATTTTGACAGAGCAGACATTTCGGATCAAAACAAAGAGATGATGCGTCGGGTGGTCAAGTCCGCATCGGGCGAGGGTAGCGTGGCTACCATCGTTGGTTCTACCGATAGACTTGGAGAACTCGACCATAACATGACGCTTTCAACCGAAAGAGCGCGGTCTGTTGAACGTTTCGTACGTTTGATAGCCCCTTCCCTTCGGATCTCTGAAGTGAAGGGTATTGGACCAGCCGTTCTGCCGTATAGTAACGAATTGCCTGAAGGCCGGTTCTATTGCCGGACAGTATCGTTGACGATCACAACTCCATTGAGGGAGAGATGAACAGACGCAATCTATTCACATCCATGGTTCGTGCCTCTCGGCGCGATGGCGGTGCGTTAGACGCAGCTCCAGTGGTGCAAGCCGGTCTTGAACCGTACACCACACCTCTCACGCTTGATGATGTGCTACATCTGTATCGTAGACTCGGGTACGCCGTTTCTATGCCGGTTGCCACATCACATGTCGGCAAGCAAGCCAGCGTCCTCGTAGAGGAGTTGTTGGGCCCTGAAGATCCGGGAGACCCAAGTCCGGATATGAAGTTCGCGCAATGGTTGGATCCGGCAACACAGATGCCGGTGGACTATACCGAGAACCCAAATGGCGCTGACATACAAACGCGTCTTGCGATAGAAGGATGGTGGAAGGCTAATCACCGATCGCTGTCTAATTGGTGGCTTGCGAGCATGGTCAAAGATCAGAAAGCTATAGAGAGCTTAACGATGTTTTGGATGAGCCACTGGGCAACGCAGTTCTCATTTGATGAGACCTACATGGTGCCACAGATGCACTATAGGCAATACAAAATGCTTCGCAGAAGGCGATTGGGTTCGTTCCAGCAAATGACACTAGATGTGACTGTGGACAACGCGATGGTTTTCTATCTCGGTGGAACGTACAACGAGGTTGGTAAGCCAAATGAGAATTACGGTCGAGAACTTCTTGAGCTGTTCACCACTGGTATCGGTTGGTATACAGAAGGCGATGTTCAGCAAGCCGCCAGAGTACTGACCGGATGGAAGACGTCCCGCTTCAATGACGCTCCGGCACCGAAAGGTATCTATAACACGTGGTTCGATGCCAACAGGCATGATACAGGTGCCAAGGAATTCCTGGGTGTTACTATTCCAGCAAGAACAGTGGATAACAACACTGAGTATCAGGTGCTCAATGAAGAGGTCTTGGAACTCATCAAGATCATCTTGCGTGTTCGCCCGGATGCTGTTGCAAGATTCATTTCTCGCAAGGCATATCTCCACTTTATCTATAGCTCAAAGAATGATGTAGACAATGCGTTTATCAATGATTTGGCTGCTGAGTTTCGGTCGTCGGACTTCACGATCAAACCGCTCTTAAAGAAACTACTCACGAGTCAATATTTCTTTGACCCCGCAATTCGAGGTGCTCAGATAAAGGCGCCTATAGATTTTGTTGTGGGACTTCAACGTCAATTTGGTGTAGAAGACCTCGATCCTCAATTCTGGATCGAGTCGATGGATCAGTCTCTTATGAACCCGCCAAACGTAGCTGGATGGCCTGGGTACCATGCGTGGATGAGCACTAACTCCTATCCTCGCAGAAGAGAGTTTGCACGTAAACTTATTGACGCGATGACCGATACGCGTGCCAACGCGTTTATTCGCGAATTCAATAAGTATGATGACGTTGCCGCCTTTGTTTTGGGTGTTACAAAATTCTTACTCCCAGTTGCGGTATCTCAGGCGAGACTCGACTTTTATAAGAACGCACTTCTAGAAAACCAGCCTGACTACACATGGGGCGAGAAGCTTCAAGTGCCAGCAGCGGCAGCCCGTGCCATGCGAGAATTGCTCAAAGCAATCGCTAAGGCTCCGGACTTCCAACTTTGTTAAGCCCTTTCAACGCGCACACGATGGATAAGGAATATCGATGAAACGTCGCACCTTTCTCTCGACCACGGCCGCAGCAGCCGTTGGGACACAGGTTCTTGGGGGCATCCCACTTAAGGCTTTTTCTCCCGATGGATTGGGGGATCGTGTTCAAGCCGAAGATGATCGCATTCTCATTGTCATCCAAATGTTTGGTGGCAATGATGGATTGAATACGATTGTCCCAGTGGACGATCCACAGTATTACAAGATACGCCCGAGCATTGCAGTGCCGAAGGTTAAGGCCGTGAATGTGCTCTCGCACATATACATGCACCCGTCGCTTGATTCCGCTGCGCCATATAATCTCAAACGCATGTTTGAGGATGGGCGCCTGGCAATCGTTAACGGCATTGGATATGAAAACCCGAACCTATCACACTTCCGTTCCACGGATATCTGGTTGAGTGGTTTTAATTCGCAAGATCCTGAAAAGAATCTTGTTGACGGCTGGCTAGGCCGCTACTGGTCCAATCGTATCAGTGGGTTCCCTGCGGTACTTCCACCCGATCCAATCGCGGTGCAGATAGGGGGCTCTTTGTCCATGCTCTTGAGAAGTCCAAAGGGAGATACAGGGATCGCGCTGACAGATCCTCAAAAGTTCTTCGAGCTTGGTGCAGGATTGTCGCCTGACATGGATCCAATGCCCGAGGACACGAGGTATGGCAAGGAATTTAATTACGTCCGTCTCGTTCCCGAACAATAGGATAGATACTCAACTGTTGTAAAGGAAGCCTTCGATAAGGGATCCAA
>JAPLFN010000065.1:0-10682 GCA_026390655.1 Candidatus Kapaibacterium sp. | reverse complement strand
AACAAGGTGACCTATTTCGATAACAACTTCGTCAAGCAGATGAAGCTTGTAGCCCGCTTGATAAGTGGAGGACTTAAGTCAAAGGTCTTCCTAGTCTACATGGGCGGCTTTGATACACACGTACAGCAGCAAGATGAGAATCTTAATGGTCTTCATCCTTATCTGCTCGAAATGCTAAGTACAGGTATCGGTACCTTCATGCAGGATGCGCTTATCCAAGGGTTTGCCGACCGTGTGGTTGGTATGACGGTTTCAGAGTTTGGTCGTAGACCATATGAAAATGGAAGCCGTGGCACGGACCACGGTGCGGCCTCCGTACAATTCGTCTTTGGCAATGGCGTTCGCGCGGGCGTGTATGGTGAGGTCCCAGACCTCGTGAACCTAGATAGTAACGGCGATCTCCGCTATCAGTGGGACTATCGGCGTGTTTATGCAGATGTGATCGAGAATTGGTTTGGCGGCACGCCTGCCGACACAGAGGGTGTTCTTGAAGAACGTATTCTGCCACTTGGAGTATTGCAGCGCGCAACGAGTGTTGACGATGCATATGATGGCAAGGTGCAAGTTGAAGTTCGGGTCATGCCTAATCCAATGACTGACCAAACAACGCTTGAGTGGTATCAACCGGTGCCGGGAGTTGTCAAGGTGGACATCTACGGCAGTGAAGGCAGATTCCTGCAATCTTTGTACGCGGATCGTGTATCTCCGGGTACGATGCGCGTACCGGTTCGTGGCCTTGCATCTGGTTCTTACATCTGCACCGTTTCTGTCAATGGTGCCCGAACTATTGTACCAATAACAGTGGTTCGATAACGATACCAAAATATCGTTGTACATTATGGCATTGTGAATTCACGCAGAGATTTCCTCTACACGATTATTCTTGGATCCGGGGCGGTGTTCCTTGCGCCGCTCCCGGGTTGTGGACCGTCACGTGTGCCGTCAACAACAGATTCTTTAAAGAAGATCGCCGACCCTGCCAAGCCTCGAACGGGTACTCCGCAGTTTCGTGTGGCCCACCAGTACTTGCGCGATGGTAAGCCCCTTCCTGTGGCTAGAATCACAAGGTCGCATGATGTGATCGTCGTTGGAGGCGGCCTTTCCGGACTTACCGCTGCACTTGTACTGCAAACAAATGGCGTTGATGCGATAGTCCTCGAAGCCGAAAGCAGAGTAGGGGGCTCGGCTGTAAGTGACAATATTGACGGAGCATCCGTTCCATTAGGCAGTGTCTATTTTGTTAGTAGAACTCCCGAGATCGAGCTACTCCTTCAAACGGCAAAGATCTCACCAGTTCAATGTCCGGATGATGCGCATATTCTTTCCGATGGTCAAAGCGTACACAATCTTTGGTCGGACGCTACATTAGAGACTGCGATTAGAAATGATGCTGACCGTTCGGGGATGCAAAGATTCAGGGATGGTTTGTTGACGATGACTGATGACCTGCCGTCATATCCGCTCGATAAGGTTCTTTCCCCTCGACTACAAAAACTCGATGCTCGTTCCAGCGAAGACTATGGAAAGCCATTCGGGTCTCCTACATTGAATGCGATCATTGAGTCCTATAGCAGATCGTCGATGGGTGCGTCTGCCACGAAGACAAATGCCTACTGTTTGTTAAACTTCTATCAATCTGAATTGGGCACTGAATTCGGGTACCCTCGGTATAGCTTTCCGGGCGGAACATCGCGCCTTGCACTGGGAGTGGCCTCTTCTCTCAAGGCACTTTACACATCTTGTCTTGTTGCGCGAGTCAGTGAAACACCAACAAACGTTGAAGTTGACGTGGTAGAGAGTGACGGATCCGTTACTCGGTACATTGCTCCTTATGCGATCCTTGCCGTTCCGAAGTATCAGCTATCTCGATTGCTCGTCGGTATTGAATCGAGAAGGGGTAGTGCAGCAAAGAGTATTTCCTACGCACCCTATGCTACGATCCAAATCTTTTCAGGCGTTGCGTTGTCAACCACAGGAGCTTATGATACGTGGGATTTTCGCGTTGACACGTCCTACACGGATGTGATCGACCCTATGACAATTCAACCGGGCACAGACAAAAACATTGTGTCTCTCTACGTCCCGCTTGAGACGTCACAAAGGTCATTGCTTCTCGATGACGCAGCCTTTGCATCCTTTGCATCAGAAACGGTAGCTCGGTATGCAGAATACCTTACTGAAGAACAGAGGTCTTCGATCACCGAAGTGCGCTGTTGGGGTTGGGGACATGGTATTGTGGTGCCCACAGTTGGCTCGCACAATGGCCCTGCGCAGGATGCATGTGCTCCAACGTCACGATTGAGATTTGCAGGAACTGACAGTGATTGTGCGCCTGCAATTGAAAATGCAACTGAGCAGGGAGCACGTGCGGCCTACGATGTGATCTCGCATCTTCACGGACGCACAGGGCAATGATTTTGCCATAACCTCATCCTTTCCTACCTTTGTGCGCCTCTGCGGAAGTGGCGAAATGGCAGACGCACCACTTTGAGGGAGTGGCGCTCGAAAGGGCATAGGGGTTCAAGTCCCCTCTTCCGCACACCATGAAAGAGGCCACTCATAGAGTGGCCTCTTCATTTTCTACACGGTTGCCAGAAAATCATCGCGTAACTGCGATCTTTCCAACTGCCGAGGTATTTGTGCTCGCGCTTGTTGCACTTACAATGTACACGCCTGGAGACACCACCGTTCCGTTTACATCTCGGCCGTCCCAAAGCGCCTGTCTTCCACGAGCCTGCATTGCACTGACGAGGATCCCTCCAGCCGTCATTATGCGGATATCAGCATCCGGCGCAAGACCATCAATGACAACGAGTCCGCCTTGCGTTGGCTTGAATGGTTGTGGATAGACCTTGATCGAAAAAGCATCAAGCGGGCGAAGAGAAGATGTTTGTGCAACGCTGCATCCGTTTGTAGTGCCGAAATAGGCGAGACCGGAAAGTGCGTCAACAGCAACTGTCCGAATGTTGTCATCTAACAGGGGAGTGTTGGACTTCGTGATCGTAGAGATCACTTCGGTGCCGTCTTCGTTCAAAACAAACACGCCACCCGTTGTTGCAATCCATTTGTAGTTCAACGCATCTACGTAGATGTCGTTTACCACCGCGTTCGATAGTGCTGATATCCGTCGTACAAACGGTACGCTTGTATTGGATAACGTTCCTGGCGAAGATATCACGGCAACGCCCTTTGCTGTACCGATCCAAATGGCACCAAATCGATCGGCCCTGATACAGCTAACAACATTGTCGGGCAGTTGAGTGTTACTCGTGCGGACCACATTGCAGATGTCGTCATCTCGGTCAGGTGTGTTTCGATCATTGTAGGCAACAACACCGCTTCCAGTTGGGCTACCCGTCCAAACACCGCCATTGGCGTCAATTGCTAGCGTGCGGAAGATCGTGCTCCGTGGGTCGCTGCAGTTAGGGGACGACGTCCACGAGCCTTCATCGAGCGTCGCGAGAAGACGATCCGCAGCTTGTTCATTAAGTAACCATCTGCGACCAAACCGATCCATAGCTACTTCTGCCACAAGAACATAGGCAGGGTCTTGTACAATGCCGGCGAGTGAAGAATTGTTCTGATTGTATTTCTCGTAGACAAGTCCCGTGTCTGTTGGCAGACATCGCAAGGTTCCGCCGCCCCATGTTCCTATCCACGTTGAACCATCTGCTAGCGAAGAAACCTTGTAACAGGCATTTGAACCGAGAAGGGGCTGGGTGGTTCGATTGATGTTGCGCCACGTAGATCCCGAGAAGTAGCTTACGCCCTGTCCAGTTCGAGGTGGGTCAACATCCGTAGCCACCCACAGTCCACCACGAGTATCAATGCTCATGTTTGCAAACTGGTTCGATATTGGTGAATTCACCGCAATCATTGTAAGCGCGGATCCATTGACATATCCAAGAGCTTGGTCACGAACGAACGACACAAGGAGATCTTCCCCTGAAGCTTTCTGCCATATGTGACCGATTATCTCGCCGGGCCAAACGATCGGCACTGGTCCATCAAGTGTTCGGAGTTCGGTCGCGGTGCTGATCGAAAGCCGTTGACCGCTATAGGAGAGACCGGTTATCGGAGTCGACGTTCCAATACGCACCACAAATCGGATTCCATCCCACGTTGCAGCTCCGTAATCCGTGGAGATCGCGATGGTGGTTCCGTTGGACTGAATGGCGTTTACTTTTGTGGCCGGTAGGCCTGACGTTGTATCAAGGATTGTCCAGACACTCGGGAGTCGGAGCGTTTCAACAGCCAATGGCGCATGAGCCACGCCAGAATCTGTTGATAACCAAACTGTATCTCGAAGGATACAGACACCGCTTACTTTTGTCTTTTCTTGAAGATCACCAATTCGGTCGACGGTCTCTATGAAGGTCTGATTCTTGAGGTTGTATAACACAACGCCAAAGTCTGTTGCGATAAAAAGTGTGTCCCCACGCGTCGCAAAGTCATTGATGCGTCTTCGCGTGTATTGCGTTGCGCGCCTGATGTCGGAAACATTGGTCCATGATCCGTTCGAATCTGCTATGTCAAGAGCGCCATCATATTGGCCTACATAAACCACGCCCCTAGCCCGATCACACATCAACGCTGTGCAGTCCAACGTTTGTAATGCATTTACGTTTCGGTACTCTATGGTGGTTTCGGATCTACGATCATACACGAGAACTCCACCGGACGTTGCGGCCCAAATTCTACCTGTGGTATCCAGGTCAGCACTACGAACCGTCGTCAATGAGGAGAGTGTTCTCCAGTTGGAGAGTTGAATTGACTGCGCAAAACCAACCGCGGGCCCACAAAGGCAAAAGAGTAGAATGCAAGCGATGCGAAGCATAGGGTCTTGTCAAAATTGGGCGTTTAGGAACCGACTAGGGTATCAACGTCGTGGTCACGTTTTTAGGGTTTTTTTGCGCGTAGTCCGTCCAACACGCCCACCATATGCAATGCTCCAATTGCTGCTTCAGATCCCTTGTTTCCATGAATACCACCAGATCTCTCAAGAGCCTGCTCTATGTTCTCGGTTGTAAGCACTCCGAAGAGACACGGGATTCCGGTGTCCACCGAAATACTCATGAGGGCGTGAGCAACGGGCGATGAAACGTATTCGAAGTGCGCGCTAATGTGACCGCGCAAACGGGGATTTCGAAGCTACCCGGACAGCGGACGATGATCACATCTTGATCTCGCACTCCAGCTTCTCTGAGAGTGGTCATCGCGCCGTGTAGCAACGCGTCCACGATCTCGTGATGCCATTGGGCTGCTACAATGCCAAACCGACGTCCAACTCCGCTAGGGATGTCGGTGTTCTGCGGAACGCTCGTTGTTGTATTGGCCATTACAAGCTCTTATGTCTGAATCGTGCTACTCGAGTCTGAATATTTTCGAGGTGATCAGCGGTTATTCCAAAAACGCCAAAGTTCCGCTCGTCATAATCGCGGGTACCATGAAAGTCAGAGCCGCCCGTTATAAGGAGATCGTGTTGTTCGCTTAACAATCGATAGAACTCACGCGTAACGTGCCAGTGTGATGGATGGTATACTTCAACGCCGTCAATCCCTGTTGCAACAAGAGCGAGGAACAATCGAGGGTCTGCATAATGGCGGCCCGGGTGCGCCACGGATGTTATGCCTCCAGCACGGTGCACCATTTGAACGGCTTCCGATACGGGGAAGGGGCTCTTGGCAACATATGCTGGCTTGCCAACATCGAGAAACACATCGAATGCTTGTTGAATAGAGCTTACGATGCCCCTGTTGACCAGCACGTTTGCTACGTGCGGACGGCCGATGGGGGCCTTGCCGGCCGATTCAGCAACTTCTTCAAAGGATATCGTGACCCTGCTTGCCATAAGGCGATCTACCATCTCCCGTGCTCGTCGTTCTCTATCTGAGCGGAAGAAGCTCTCATATTTCTGAATCTCTTCGTTGTCCGGATCAAGATAATATGCGAGAAGGTGCACCTCGCGCCCAGCCTCAAAACAGGATATCTCGATACCCTCGATGATGTTGAGGGGGCCGTTGTAGCCACCGTCTCGTAACATGCGAAATGCATCCATGTTATCGTGATCGGTGATTGCCAAAACTGTCATTCCTGCCTGTTCGGCTTTCACGACGAGCTCCATCGGCGTCAATACGCCATCGGAGCGGTTTGTATGCGAGTGAAGATCGCCTATCAACGAGGGGTCGGTCATGCGAGAAGCTCCCGTACAAACCAAGCTCGTGTAATCATTCCTCCTACGCATTCATAGGTGGCCACGGCATGGGTTGAACCGTTAGGGCTAAGACCAACAACGTCTTCTTCGTCAAAGACAAAGGGGGGGCAGACAATCCGCTTCATCAGACGACAATGAAGATCGGGATGCGCAGCGAACATCGGACCATAGCGATCAATGAGGGCGGTACGCCCCTCACAAAAAACACTCCCAGTAGCAAGGTCGATGAGCTGGATGTCCATTGAATAGACATCCGCAAATCTCATGATATCGCGGGCATTGTAGGCGTCAAGCTGTTCCTGAGCGCATTGCTCAGCAGTTCGAATTCGTTGAATGGTCATGCGTGGGCAAAGATAGCCCCTTATCGCGAAGCGTTTTAGTCTAGAATACGTGCAACCATCAATTGAAGTACTGTCATAGCATCAGTAGATGTTGATTTGAGGGTGGCCTCGGTTGAACGCAACACGCTCAGGGCGCGCTCTATGCGCGCAGGACCAAGGTGATCCAAGGCATCAAAGTACTCCCCGATAGCAAATGGTTTGATGCCGGCGATCCGAGCGATCTCGGCTCGGTCAGATACCCCACGCAGGTCAATCAGTCGAAAAAGGGATGTCATGTACCGTGTTAGCATTGCAAGGATCAACATCTCCTGCCTGTCGGTCTCCATCATCCTCGTCAGAATGGTTGTAGCCTGAGAAGTGTTGGCTTTGCCAATGGCCTTCTGCAGCTCAAACACATTGAACTCACGCGAACTCCCGGCGATTGCCTGAATATCATCCGGAGTGGCTTCTAAACGCGATCCAAGATAGGAGGATAGCTTCTCCATTTCCATCGCCAGGTCACGAAGTGACGTGCCGGTCTTGGCCACAAGGAGTTCGGTAGCTCCACGCGGAAGTGTGATCCCCAACGACTTCGCACGTTTCTCTAGCCACACTCCAACTTGTGCCTCACGCATGTGAGGGTATTCTCCGTAGGGTGCGTTATTGAGGAGGAGATTGAACGGGTACTTCAGCGCGGCGACTTTCCGCTTAGCAGCTATTGCGCTCTTCGTGAGAGCCGCAGTGATGCCGTGGGCAGGTACAAGGGAAGCAGTCAGCAACAAAAATGTTGATGTCGATGGCGCGTCGAGATAGCTCTGCATAGGATCAGTGCCCTTCTTTCCCTTTGAGGCTGTCAATTTATCTGCTCTGCGTACCCAGACTACACGCCTCTCCGACATCATGGGAAAGGACCGAGCAATTGAAAGGACTGCGTCGAGCGACATTTCCTCACCATCCAACACGTCGCAGTTCATACCTGTGGTGTCTTGTGCAGACGCTGCGTCATAGAGCCTCTGGGCGTCTTCCTCAACAAGAAGATCCTCTTCACCGAACAGCAATAGAATGGGCGGGAATTTCCCGCTTTTGAGAATTTGATCGATCATCGTTGTGAAGTCTTTGGATCAAGTGCATCACGGAGCCCATCTCCAAACACGTTGAGGACCAGCACACCAATTGCCATCGATAAGCTCGGAAACAACGTCATTCCCCAGTTTGTGCCGAGGGCAATATATCCGTATCCGTCCTTGATCATCTGACCCCATGATGGGGTAGGGGGCTGAACACCAAGCCCGATAAAACTCAACGATGCCTCGGCGATAATCGCCGTTGCAAATCCGGCAGTAGAAAGAACGATGATCGGACCGGCGGCGTTCGGGAGCATATGTCGGAATATCGTTCTCATAGAACCAAAGCCAAGCGCGCGCGTGGCTTCAACGTATTCCTGCTCGCGAATGGAAAAGAATTGACCACGGACGATACGTGCGATATCCACCCAGGACGAAATTCCTATTGCCACAAAGGTCTGCCAATAGCCTTTGCCAAGGATAACACTGAAGGCCACGACAAGGAGGATCGTAGGGAAGGACCATACAACGTTCACCATCCACATGATCACATCGTCGGCCCATCCACGATAATACCCGGCTAGTGCTCCGAGAAATATTCCGATGGCAAGGGCAATAGACTCAGAGATAAGGCCAACACTCAAGGATACTCGCATACCATAGACGAGACGAGTAAAGAGATCTCTTCCAAACCGATCCGTTCCTAGTAGGAACAAGGGCTCGGAGTAATATTCATGTGGGTCGGTGCCAACAAGTGTAGAGCGAGCCACTCTATATGGCTCTCCTGCAGGGTCTCGATAGAAAACAGAGTCACCCACTTCTTCATACGAGGAAACAGCAAGGATTGACGGAACATTGGGGTCGGCAAGGTTCTTCTTGTAGATCACTTTACCATGAAAGCCAGCTGGCTTAACGCTATACTCCAGGATCTGTGTGGATGGATCGAATGGAGTTATGAACGGCGCTGCAATGGCCATCACAATCATGATGCCAAGGACGATCATGCCAATGACGGCGCCCTTGTTCTTCCGAAGCCTGCGCCAGGCAAGACGGCTGAGGCTTTCGCCGGTAGGTGATGTCATGAGAGTCGTACCTTCGGATCAATAAAACCATAGACAAGATCGGCCACGGTATTTACCGCTACAAATACTACTGCGGTGAACAGAACGGTGCCCTGGATCATTGGATAGTCGAGTTTCTCAATGGCGTTGAATGCGGCTAGTCCGATCCCCGGCCAATTGAAGATGAACTCAATGAAGTACGTGCCAGCCAGGAGTCCGGCAAACCACGCGCTCACCGTGGTCACTACGGGGTTCAATGCATTGCGCAAAGCGTGTTTAAGGAATACTTTGCGACTGGAGAGCCCCTTAGCACGAGCGGTACGAACGTAGTCCTGACCCAAAACATCTAACATGCTCGCGCGAGTTATCCTGGCAATAATGGCGAGCGGCCGAATCGCCAACGTCACCATCGGCAGAACAAGGTATTCGATCCCACGATCGATGTAGCCACTATTCGGAAACCACTCTAGTACTACTCCGAAAAAGAGAACGAAGAGCAGGCCAACAACGAATGCGGGTAAGGAAATGCCGAGCAATGACGTGCTCAGCGTTAGAGTGTCTACCCATGTGTTTGGCTTCCAGGCGGCAGTCACGCCCAAAAGAACGCCGAGGACCGTTGCGATGAAGATCGACGTCAGTGCGAGGAGGGCAGTAGCCGGCACCCGCTCAAGAATGGTCTCCGTAACCGATCGATTCGTAGCGATGGACCTACCGAGATCACCCTGCACGAGATTGATGATATACTTTCCGATCTGCACTGGAAGGGGCTTATCGAGACCAAGTTGCTCGCGCATTGCCTCAACAGAAGCGGAGTCAGCACGCTGACCAAGCAGAACGCGAGCCGGATCGCCAGGCGGACGGATGAAAAACGTAACAACCACAACGCCTATGAGGACGAGTATGGTGTAGAGGATCTTACGAAGGAGGTAATTGATCATCAGGGAAGAACCTGTGGTACAAGATTGTCGATGGTAACACGGACCGGTTCATCTATGGGCATTCCGAGGAACTGCCGCGCCAGCAATGTGAAAGCGGGCGTGTGATCGGTCACGTACAAAGAGATCTGCACGGAATTCACACTCTCCCGAGTTTCAGATCGAAGCGCGTACTGTGCGTCCTTGGCAGCGAATTCGCCGCAATCAATTAGGTCAACATTTGGCAACAGCGTGGAAAGAATCGGTACCAAGAGTGGATAGTGCGTGCAACCCAGAACGAGAGTGTCAATTCCGTTCGCAACGAGAGGACGGAGATACTCTTCTGCGATCGAGGAACAAAAAGTGGACACGGTCTGCTATGAACGCTGAGAGATCTACCCGATGCGTACGACTCTATGGTCCTGGCATAACTATCAGATGCAATCGTTGCTCGTGTGCCGATAACTCCGATGTGACCGTTTCTTGTGCGTTGTGAAGCTTCACGGGCAGCGGGCTCAATAACACCGATCACCGGGATTGATAAGGCACTACGTAACGCATCGAGAGCCAGAGCAGACGCAGTATTGCATGCCACGACGATCATCTTGACATCGTGCTTTTGTAAGAATGAGGCACATTGAAGTGAATACTGGCGCACGGTATCCGGGGACTTATTGCCGTACGGAACACGGGCCGTATCACCAAGATAGACGAATCGTTCATGAGGTAGGAGGCGTACCAAATGCTTGAGGACGCTTAGGCCTCCGATGCCGGAGTCGAAGACGCCAATGGGTCGTGGATCGGTTGACATATCAACAAAGATAGAATCTCACGCGATGGTTGGCGCACTGTGTGTATGTTCGACCCGTGAAGTTCACCCTCCGATCCCGCCTGGCACTGACATATGCAGCTCTCGTGGCTGTCACGCTCACGTCATTTGCGGCCATTGCCTACGTAACGGTCTCCTCCGAATTGTATCAGAATTTGGATGCGTCTCTGTCTCGGGCCGGGTCGTCGCTGCTGGCCGTACTACGGAAGGAGCAGGCCCAAGCCCAGAAGCCCCTTGCCCCCGTTAAGAGAAGCACCCGGAGGTCACAGCGCCAACGATC
>JAPLFN010000003.1 GCA_026390655.1 Candidatus Kapaibacterium sp. | reverse complement strand
CGCTCAACGAGGCGCTCAACGAGGCGCTCAACGAGGCGCTCAGCGAGGCGCTTAGAAAGGCGCTTGCAAAGGCGCCTAAAAGGCGCTCAACGAGGCGCTTGCAAACCCTTAATCTTCGCGAGGTCATGACCCAGATCCACAATGTTGCGGATAACACCTTGGGTCATGCCGAAGTAGATATCGTCGAAGCGTTTGAGTGTTTCGTCGTCAGCATTGTGCATAAGCGTTGCAAGCTGCTCGCGTAGTGCGTTCATCTGTCGTGCGAACTCTTCTTCGAGCTGACGGAATCCCTCGTCGCCTTGTTGAATGCGACGAAGTGCGGAGTAGACCTTCCACGTTGCGGTGCCCGTGCGCATGACGTTGATGAAGTCCTCCGCAACGCCATAGGTTGCACAGAGCTCCAGAATAGTGCCCACGTCATTACGCTTACGCAAGCCCCCTTCAACAGCGCCATCAAAATATTCTAGTGCTGCGAGTGTGTCTTCCGATAATTGCATCGTTAGTATTGTACGGTTGCAAGAATGGAACGGAAGATCTTTTCTTGTTCGGCGTCGTCTGGAACGTCCTTGCCGCTTACGTTGAGTGGGACGAGTGATACTTCGTAGTGATTTGACAACGATGAAATGCAGACCGCTGAACGTGTGCGCAATGCGCCGCCATTGGTAGAGAAGTCATACACGCCAAATCTGCGAGGTCCGAGTTCAGCAATGCGATACGTGCCAACGAGTTTTGCCGTTCCCGCGCTCTTGCGAACGTGTTTTTGATAGGCAACGCGCGCAAGACCGAGGAGGCCTTCTGTCTGAATCTGTTCGCGGGTTGACTCTGCGGCAGGGATTGCACTCACAACCATCGAGAGTGAGTAGTCTGCGTTAACGGCGATGGCAACAATGTCCGAAGACGCGTCACCCTTTGCATCTAAGAACACCCAACCCTTTGGCATTAAGGCTATCAAATCTCCCGCACGTGTGCGCACCAAGTCATCGCCCATTTCAATCTCAGGCTGTGGACTGAGCGCAACATTCTGCACGTCTGTCTTTTGATCCGGTGCTTTTACGAAGAGGCAAGACGGCACTATCAATGCGAAGGCCACAATGACAATGAAGGTTGATAGGGGGCTTGCCCGGTACGTCACTTTTTCTCTCCTGCCTTGATCGCCACAGAGAGATCGTTCTCTCTCGGTACGATAGGGCATGAGTAGTTGTCGTCATATGCGCAGTACGGGTTGTAGGCCATGTTGAAGTCGAGCACATACGAAGAGTCGTTATCCATTACCTTGACGTCCAGATACCGTCCGGCCTTATACGTGCCTTCACCATTGGTTCTATCCGTGAACGGCACAAAGTATGAATCCCTGTTTCCATCTGAGAACTGGTAGGCAAAGAGGGACATCTTCTTGTTTTGAATTTCAAATGAAAACGAGCCCACGCGTAGCGTCTGACGTAGCTCGCTTGACGTGGTCTGCATCGTGAACGTGTCAACGCGCGAAGCGGGCACAAAGACAGCGTCAACAGCATAGTCTGCATCTGGTTCAAAGTACAGAAGCCCCGTAAATGCATCTCGAAGATGGGACTTGATGGGACTGTCATCGCCTTTGAAGAGCTCGTCCTTTGCCTTGCGTGCGTCGAGGATCTCTTGCTCGTCGAATCCGTCGAGAGACATCGAGTCTTCTTCTTCGCAGGAGACGAGCAGGGCAACGGCCATGAGACCGATGATGAGTGTGCGTAGGATCATTTCTGTTGATCGACCGGGAAGTTCTTCCACATCATCGACTCTACGGGAGCGTTTGTTCTGTCGTTGTACTTTGCAGATGACTTTGCATTGTACGGATTGATCACCGTGCCTTCAACAGCAAAGTAGATGAGCTGTCCGATTGGCATGCCGGCATAGACGCGAACTGATTGTTTTACGCTGATCTCCAACGTCCAGAAATTACAGAAGCCAATGTCGCCCTTGCCTGCAGTTGCATGGATGTCGATTCCGAGACGTCCCACGCTTGACTTACCTTCAAGAAACGGCACATGCGCATGAGTCTCGGTGTATTCCTCCGTCACGCCCAAATACAGTCTGTCCGGCTCCAACACGATACCCTCATCCGGGATCGGATAGAGCTCGATGCGATTGTGTTTTTTAGCATCCAGCTCTCTGTCCACATACTCAGCAAGCATGCTTCCAAGGTGCACGTCGTACGAATTGGAGCCAAGGCACGTGGGATCGAACGGTTCGATCTTGATCGTTCCTTTGTCCATATGGGCGAGGATCTCTGCGTCGGTTAGAATCATGTAGCAAAGTTACGAGGTTACGGGGTTAGGTAGGGTCACGCCATGGCGTGACCGTGTTACGGGGTTAGGTAGGGTCACGCCATGGCGTGACCGTGTTACGGGGTTACGGAGATACGTAGGGTCACGCCATGGCGTAACCGTGATACAAACGATGATTGTATTTTACCGAATGCAGATCTTGCAATGGTTGTTCGCCTCTTTCATAGTTCTTGGGGCTGCTGAAATGCGCTCGCAGGATGCTGAGGCAATGGCAGAACCCAAGAGATTTGCTCTGTATTCTGAGTTTCTCGGAAGTGCATTGTGTCTAACGTCGATTCATGCAGAGGCAGTGCTCGGTAGATTCGAAAGGGGCTCCCTGTTGGAGACATTCCGCGTGTCGGCTGGAATTGGAATTGCTCCCATCCAGAACAACTATGCGCCGATAATGGGTCGACTTATATTCCTCCAGGGTTCCGGACACCTAGAGTTGGGACTGGGCCTGGGTGTGCTCGTTGTGCAGCGACCGCCACAAGAGAACACGAAACAGTATCTACCAGCAATGTCTGGGTCCGATGTAAACATCACAGGTGTTGTCGGTTATCGATACGAATCTCCTTCAGGGGGCTTCATGTTTCGAGTGGCTGCCACACCAACAATTGACATGGGCACAAAGGAATTCATCCCGTTCGGTGGGTTCTCTATCGGGTGGGCTTGGTAGGGGGTAGTTATAACCGATTCGTTTGTTGAGGACTACAGTTAAAATGCGGAACCCCTTGCAAAAATCCTTGCAAATTTAATATCATGTGTTAAATTAACAAGAATGATTGATCGCATTGTACATAGAACGGTTGAAGACGCCCTTGCTCGTCAAGCCGCGGTTGCCTTGGTAGGACCGCGTCAGGTGGGCAAAACAACCTTGGCGTTAGAAGTTGGACGGCAACACGAGGCGATCTACCTGGACCTCGAAAACAGCGCAGACCGAGCGAAGCTGAGCGACCCTCGTGACTTCCTGATGCCGAATGCAAACAGGCTTGTGATTCTCGATGAGGTTCACAGAGTGCCTGAACTCTTTGCACAGTTGCGTGGCATCATTGACGAGGGACGCAGGGAAGGATTAGGTAAGGGGCGATTTCTTCTGCTTGGGTCGGCTTCGGTAGATCTGCTGCAACAGAGCAGTGAGAGTCTGGCCGGACGTATTGCATACGTCGAGATGACAACGCTGGGACCGCTAGAGGTGATTTCAGAGCCATTAGATAAGCTATGGCTACGGGGAGGATTCCCAGATAGTTTTCTTGCTCGTACGAATGAGGAAAGTCTAGCGTGGCGAACGGACCTCATCCGCACGTTCCTCGAGCGTGATGTGGCAATGTTCGCTCCTCGAGTACCAGCCGAAACGATGCGACGACTGTGGAGTATGCTTGCGCACGGACAATCAACAATGTTGAATGCGTCAATCATCGCACGCAGTCTCGAGGTGAGCTCGCCAACCGTGCAGCGATACATAGATCTGCTTGTAGACCTGCTTCTGGTACGTCGTCTTCAACCGTACACATTGAACATTGGCAAGAGACTGGTCCGCACTCCGAAGGTCTACATTCGAGATTCCGGTCTCTTGCATGCGCTTTTGAATATCGGCGAACGTGATGAATTGATGGGCCATCCCGTAGTAGGGGCTAGTTGGGAAGGCTTCGTGATTGAGTCACTACTATCGGTCGCACCTGAGAGGACTGTGGCTGGATTTTATCGTACATCTGCCGGTGCTGAAGTTGATCTCGTACTTGAGTTGCCCGGAGGTCGTCGATGGGCCATTGAAATCAAACGCTCAGTAACGGCAAAGCCGTCACGCGGGTTCTATCAGTCGTTAGATGATCTCAAGCCAGATCGTTCCATCATCGTTCACTCCGGAACGGATGCGTATGCTATGGGCAATGGCGTTGAGGTGATGGGATTCGTGGAACTCAGTCGCGAGCTCAAGCGGATGTAGTTCCATACCTTCCATTCTTCACCATCCCCATCTTATGCAGCCTGTGCTGCACGCTCGTCCACAACACGCCGAAGCCGTATATGGTGCTGCGACGGAAGTTGATGGAGGAGGCGTCGTCGAAGTATTTGGTTGGACAGGTCACTTCGCCGATGGGGAAGTCCTGCATGATGATCTGCGACAACATCTGGTTGTCGAAGACGAAGTCGTCGGAGTTTGCTTCGATATTGATCGACTCTAACACGGTTCTCGAGAATGCACGATACCCTGTGTGATACTCACTGAGCTTCTGACCGACCAACATGTTCTGGATGAGGGTGAGGCCGCGGTTGGCAATGTATTTGTACAAAGGCATGCCACCATTACGAGCGCCATTGCCAAGAATTCTACTGCCTAACACAACTGGGTAGACATCATTGGCGATCATCCAACTGATCACGGGGATGAGCTTGGGTGTGTATTGATAATCGGGATGCAACATGATCACGATGTCTGCACCAAGCGCAAGAGCCGTACTGTAACAGGTCTTCTGATTTCCGCCGTAGCCGCGGTTGTTGTCGTGACGGATCACGTGGGTGATGCCAAGCCCCCTAGCAACTGCTGATGTGTCGTCGCGAGAATGATCGTCCACAAGGACAACGTCATCCACGATGTCGAATGGGATCTCGCGATACGTGATCTCCAGTGTCTTTGCGGCATTGTACGCCGGCAATACAACAACGATCTTTTTTCCGTTGATCATTCGATCTCAAAGGTTGCGTTGACGGTGATGCGCATGGAGAGTTGACCGGCGCTGACGGGCGTGCCCATATCTGCCTCGGCCGACATACTCCGCATGGCCTTGTACATAGGGGTAGGGGGCTGGTAGCCACCGTTCTCACTGATGGAGATCACGCGCAAAACACGAGCACTGACTGCTCCGGCAAGTGCTTCGGCCTTTGCCTTGGCGTTCTTTGCAGCCGCAATGCGTAAGGAATCGCGCACGGTCTTACTGTCGGCCATGGAGAAGCTTACGTTGTCGAGAAGGTTGCTGCCTTCAGAAACACTTGCGTTGATAACACCCTCAAGCTTCGCAAGATCGCGGACGGTGATGTGGACCACGTTGCGCATGGAATACTTCACGAGCTCGCGTTGGCCTTCCGGCTTCCAGTTGTATTGCGGTTGGATCTGGAGGTCGCTCGTCATGATGTCTTTTTGATCTATGCCGATCTTCTTGAGAGCGTCAAAGATTGCGCGGACGCGACGGTCGTTCTCTTTTTTGATAACAACAACGTCCTTGCCCTCTGTCTCAACACCGATACTCACGGATGCACGATCGGGTGTACGAAAGACTTCGGCTTCGCCTTCTACGGAAACTGTGCGACGCAGATCTACCTGCGCTGATGCTGCTATCGTACCAATACCAAGGCAGAGCATAATGAGAAGCGACTTCATAGCTTAATCCTCTGTGGGTTGAGAGACGGTTTCCATGAGTGTTGACCACTCCTCCATTAACGACGCAAGCACGCGCTTGGCAGTGTCATAGGTGGTGATAGTCTTGTGCTGCTTTACGGCGTCTTTATACAACTCCGGGTCCGCGAGTTTTGGTTCCGTGTCAGCGCTGGTCTTCTCTTGAATGGCTATCTGATTCTCGATCTCGAGGATGCGACGTTCTGCCTTGCGCTTGTCTCGCTCGCGTGCCTTCTGCTCCTCTCGCAATTGAGCAGGGGTCTTGTCCGGCGCTACATCGTGATGCAACGGAATCTCATGCGGAGTTGGCGCGTCGGCAACATGCGGATCGCCAAGGAGCTTGAGGTAGGTGTCTACATCACCCTCGTACTCGCGTAACGTACCAACGCGGAAGGCAATGATCTTTTCCGTGAGACCATCAAGAAAGTCACGGTCGTGAGAGACGATGATCATAGCACCGTCATAGGACATGAGAGCTTCCTTCAGAACTTCGTGCTAGGCGTGATTTTTCGCCACCACTCAACACGCCCACTTTTTTGTTGACATCATCGCCACGGAACAAGAATGCTCCAAGTAGCGATCTTATGCGCGTGCGCATGGGAGGGGGCGCAGCGGCTTCCATTACTTCATACACGGTGTGGTGTCCACCCATCATGTCGGCCTGCTGCTGAGCATAGTATCCTACCGCAACGGCGTGACCAAGGGTAACAGTTCCACCGGTAGGGGGCTCTACACCGGCAATGATCTTTGCAAGCGTCGTCTTGCCTTCGCCGTTCTTGCCAATGAAGGCAATCTTTTCTCCGCGTTCAAGGGTGAAGTCCACGCCACGTAGAACGTTCTTCTCTCCGTAGGACTTCTTGATGCCGAGACAGTCAACAACCGACCGGCCAGAGCGGGGTGCTGGCGGAAAGGAGAAGTGAATGGACGACGAGTCTTGATCGTCGATCTCGATCGCTTCCATGCGCTGCAAGGCCTTCATGCGTGACTGTGCGCGAGACGCCATCGAAGCTTTGTACTTGAATCTGTCTACCCACTTCTGAACGCGATCTCGCTCCTTGGTTTGTCTTTCCGCGAGCGTCTTCTGCTGTTCCACGCGCTCGGCACGGATCTCTTCGTAGTCCGAATATGACGCTGGAATATCGTAGACCTTTGTCTTCGTGATCTCGATAGTACGGTTAGTGATGTTGTCGAGAAATGTTCTGTCGTGCGAGATAAGAACAACTGCGCCATCATAAACACTTAAGAAATCTTCCAGCCAGCGTACAGAATCAATGTCGAGGTGATTCGTTGGCTCATCAAGCAATAGACAATCCGGGTGCAGCAGGAGCAGACGACCAAGCTCTGCGCGCATCTGCCAGCCCCCTGAGAAAGCTTCAAGACCATTGTCGAGTTCCTTTGCATCAAAGCCGAGACCAGTCAACACACGCTCGATGTCTGCATGCATCGTGAGTCCGCCTCTGCGCGCATACATTTCATTGGCATCTGTGAGACGTTGAACGAGGTCCATGTAGGAATCCGTCTCATAGTCCGTGCGCGTCTCAATCTGATGCATGATCGCGTCGATCTCTGCATGGATGGCAAGCACTTCTTCAAACGCCTGGGTAGCTGTTTCTCGTAGCGTCTTTGTAAGATCTAACGTAAGGTCCTGCGAAAGAAGTCCGAGGCGAATATTATTCTGCTTCGTCATCTCTCCGCTGGTGGCCATCGTCTCGCCGGCCATGATGCCAAGCATCGTGGACTTGCCCGCTCCATTGCGACCAACAAGGCCAATGCGATCTCCACTTTGCACGAGGAAGGATACGTTCTTAAAGAGAACTCTGGTTCCAAAGTCAACGGTGATATTGGTAAGCGTGATCACAATTTCACCACAGCATCAAGGATCACTTCGGCGCAGGCTCGTTTCGACATAGGGGGGTATTCTGTAGGGGGCTGATTGGTGGTGATGATCGTGATGGTGTTGTTGCCCACACCGAAGCCACTGTTGGCAACCCCAGCTTGGTTAGCAACCATCACGTCGGCGTTTTTCTTTGAAAGTTTTTCTGTTGCGTAGCTCACTACATTGTCGTGCTCTAATGCAAAGCCCACGATCTTCTGATGTGATTGTTTTTGAGCGCCCACTGCGGCGAGGATGTCCAATGTTGGTTGTAGATGAAGAATGAGCCCAGTATCGCCAGAAGCAGACTTCTTGATCTTGCCATCAACCGGATGCGCAGGCGTGAAGTCTGCAACAGCGGCCGACATAATGAACACGTCAGCATCGATGCTCTGCAACACAGCGTCATACATCTGCGCTGCCGTTGTAACGTTAATCCTCTCAACCCCGTGTGGAGAGGGCAATGAAACCGGTCCGGCAATGAGCGTTACAAGTGCACCACGCTCCTGCGCAGCTGCTGCCAATGCAAAACCCATCGTACCCGTAGAATGATTCACGATGGCACGAACCGCATAAATCGGTTCATGCGTTGGGCCTGCCGTGATCACCACGCGTTTGCCCATCAACCCGTCATCCGTCCCAGGCACGGCATGCGTCCCGGCATCCGTCCCAGGCACGGCATGCGTCCCGGCATCCGTCCCGGGCACGGCATACGTCCCGGCATCCGTCCCGGGCACGGCATGCGTCCCGGCATCCGTCCCGGGCACGGCAT
>JAPLFN010000070.1 GCA_026390655.1 Candidatus Kapaibacterium sp. | reverse complement strand
CGTTACGATGCGTCATCCCGAGCGTAGCGAGGGACCTCCTACATAAGCACGGCGCGATGCGTCATCCCGAGCGTAGCGAGGGACCTCCTGCACACGCACGTTACGATGCGTCATCCCGAGCGTAGCGAGGGACCTCCTACATAAGCACGGCGCGATGCGTCATCCCGAGCGTAGCGAGGGACCTCCTGCATAAGCACGGCGCGATGCGTCATCCCGAGAAGCGGAGCGACGAGGGACCTCGGTAGAGTAGTGGCGAGGCGAGGCCTCGCCACTACTCATACCTCAACGCCTCAATCGGATCAAGATTAGCCGCGCGCCACGCTGGATAGAGACCAAAGCCAATCCCTATGATCGTACAGATCACGATGCTGAAGATCACAGTTCCCCATGGCATAACGTAGGCGAGAGATGGCATGTTGTTCACCCGCAGTATCTGGGTGAGACCCCAAGAAGTACCCAGACCTCCGATCATGCCGGTTAAGCCTCCGAGCTGACAGAGGGTTATGCTTTCTATCAGGAACTGACGAACGATCCAACCCTTGCGGGCGCCGAGTGCCTTGCGAATGCCGATCTCTCGAGTGCGTTCCTTAACGCTCACAAGCATCATATTCATAATGCCGATGCCTGCAGCTACCAACGCGCCGAGACCGCTGATCCATGAGACACCAAGAAGCGCTGTTGAGAAACCGGAGAATTGTCCACTCAACGCGTCATTTCGATCGAGCTCAAAATTGTTCTCTTCCCAAGGCTTTACGTTTCTCAAGGAACGCATCACTCCAATCGCCTCGTCCTGTGTGGCTTCGAGCTGAAACTTCGACTCGGCCTTAACACTGATATCAACGCTGGCATCCCACTCTGAGGTGTAGTATTTGTTGAATACCGTTATTGGTACGAGCACCCTATTGTCTTGACTCTCCCCAATAACGCCACCCTTGGCCTCCAACACGCCGATAACGGTGTACTCTTGATTTCGTATTGTGACCGTTCGGTCTAGCGGCGAGGTGCCGTCAAAGAGCGTATTGACGACGTCCTGACCAAGTATGACAACGTTCTTTGCAAGTATAACTTCTGACTCGATGACGGACCTACCTTCAGATATGGCGGTGGCATTGACGGTAAAATAGAGATCGTCGATACCAATGAGTGACACCGTTGGATTTGTGGACTCTTGGCCGGACTTAATCGTGAAGCCCCCTGACGTATTGCTGATCGTAATGAGTTTGGTGGTTGTCATCCGATCGCGAAATTGCTTCGCTTGATCATACGTGATGTTCTTTCGACGTCGCATCTTCGCCCAGTTTGTTCCAAACTGTATGGACGGCGTCCGCTGGATAAGAAGGGAGTTCTCTCCAAGGTCGGCGAGTTGACCATTTACAGCTTGTTGAAGGGTGCTCGTAATCGACGTCGAAGCGATAATGGCAAAGACACCAATACCAATGCTGAGAAGCGTCAAAGCCGAGCGCAACTTCTGCACACGGACGGCATCAAAGGCAATGGCTATGGATTCAAACACATTCATTCTGAACGTAGCGCCTCCACAGGGTCCAGTCCCGATGCCTTGATCGCAGGGAGGATCCCCGCAAGAAGACCAACCACAATAGATACACCAACAGCTATTCCTAAAAGCCCTAATGGGACAAAGGGGCTAACCACTGCGGCCCAATCCTGCTCAAACACATGAACGGCAAGGTACTGAGCCGACCCAACAAGTGTCTGGGCGATAGGGAAGGCTATGAGTGCGCCGATGAGGCAAAGCATTGATGACTCAATGAGAAACTGGGCTAAGATCGATGCACGTCTGGCGCCTATGGCCTTACGGATCCCGATCTCCTTTGTACGCTCCGTAACCGACACGTACATGATGTTCATGATGCCGATGGAGCCAACAATGAATGCCAATAGTGTTAGTCCAATACCAACGACCCAAATACCAAGTCTGATCTTTTTTGCCTGTTCATCAAAGGCCTTCATTTCATTGATCGAGAAGTCGTCCTCTGCAGCAGGGGGAACATTGCGAATGGACCGCATGTGTCCGATAGCTTCGTCGCGTACAATATTCAACATGCGCTCACTACCAGCCTTGAGCCCAACAGAAAAACTTCTATCAAAGAATCCGAATGAAGAACGAAATGCGTAGAGCGGGATGAATACCTGATTGTCGATGAAGTCCATGAACAAGAACCCGCGCTTTTCGATCACACCCACGATCCTGTACGGAACGCCGGCAATCTTAATCGACTTGTTGATGGGAGATTCATCGGGGAAAAAATTCTTCTTGATGTTGAAACCTATAACAACCACCTTCTCGGCCTCGCGCTCCTCGATGTCGCTGAAAAACCGACCTTCCATGGTTGTGCCGGCAGACGTGTTGCCATAGTTGGTGGTGGTCCCCATAATTGAACAACGTAGGCTGGTGTTTCCAAGACTAACCGACCCGCCCCATTTGCGAGTGAGAGGAATTGTTTCTTCTGCTGATTCCATTCTGGCTGCAAGTGCCTGCGCTTGCTCGAACGTGATGTCTTTTCGCGCTTCCATAAGTCGCCAGTTACCGCCCCCTGCCCAGTTCCATTTATCGATGTAGATCATGTCCTTGCCAATGATGGAGATGGTCTTCTCCCACACGGCATCAAGCCCGCTGATGGTCCACCCCATCAACACTACAAGGACAACACCTACAACAACGCCGGCTGTTGTGAGAATAGATCGCATGAGATTCACGCGTAGCGATGCTACGGCAATACGGAAGGACTCCGCGACTTCAGATAGCCGTGGCATTGGGATTCGCCTCATCAGATTCGATCAAACCGTCCCGCAAACGAATGATGCGATGCGCATGGCGTGCAACATCTTCTTCGTGCGTAACAAGGATCACAGTGTTGCCACCGCGCCACAGGTCGCCAAATAGTTGCATGATGTCCTGTCCAGTCTTTGTGTCGAGGTTGCCAGTCGGTTCATCCGCAAGAATGATCGATGGGGACGTCACCAACGCTCTAGCAACAGCAACCCGTTGACGTTGTCCGCCAGAAAGCTCATTTGGACGGTGGTCCATCCGGTCAGCTAGGCCAACTTTTGTTAGCGCATCTATTGCCCTGGTACGCCGCACTTCAGATTTCAGGCCAGCATACACGAGAGGAAGTTCAACATTCTGGAGCGCGGTCGCCCGCGGAAGTAGATTGAATGTCTGAAAGACAAAGCCGATCTCTCTATTGCGAATGGAAGCGAGATCGTCATCATCCATCTCACTAACGTTTTCGCCATTGAAGAAATATGTGCCCGACGTTGGAGTGTCGAGACATCCAAGCATATTCATAAGCGTAGACTTACCCGAACCCGACGGCCCCATGATTGCAACGTATTCGTTCTTGCCTAGTGTGAGAGTAACATCACGCAAGGCAAACACCTCTTCGTGTCCCATCTCGTATTTCTTTACGAGGTTTACGATCTCAATGATATGTTGAGCCATTATTCCTGCCTTAGTTGACGGAAGCGGTCCTTGCGAGCTTCGGGATTTTCGACTCGAACCTGCGCCCCCGACTTGAGGAGCTTGCTAACGGCTTGGTACGGACTAACAACAACCGTCTCGCCCTTCTTCAGTCCGGATACAATCTCAATAAAACCGTCATCACTAATGCCGGTCTTCACCGCGCGAGCTTGGACGGTGTTAGTCCCGTAGATCCATACCATGCTTTCCGGACGTGCCTTGCGCTGACTCATTTGTTGCTTCTTGTCCTCTACGCGAGGATCGGAGGGGGCTCCTGTTGCAGTAGCGTCCTGCTTGATCGTTACAGCTTGGATCGGAACGCTTAATACGTCACTCTTTGACTCAGTCTCGATCTCAACACTACAAGACATTCCGGGCCGCATACGCGGATCGTGGTCAATCAATCGAATGCGAACTTGAAAATTGACTACCTCTTCTTGTGTTCCTTGTCCGCTCACCTTCGGTGAGTGCGAGATCTCATACACTACTCCTCGTATCGTTGCATCTGGAAGCGCATCTACACGAACGCGTGCGGTGTCTCCTACGCTGATGAGTGCAACATCATTTTCATCCACATCTACCCAAGAGTTCATCGTCCGAAGGTCCGCAATGCGCATCATCTCCGTCCCTTGCATCTGCGCCGTACCAACAACTTTTTCGCCACTTTCAACACCAAGGAACGTAACAACGCCGCTCATTGGCGAAAAGATCGTTGTCCGATTGGCAGTTGCCTGAGTCTGTTGCAAGGCACCCTGTGCTCGCTGATAGTCTGCACGAGATTGAGCGTAGCGTACCGTTGCCGACTCAAATGCTGCTCGCGCCCGATCGAGCTCCTCCTTTGATGCGTACTCTTTCTTATAGAGATCACCAATTCGCTTAAGGTCCGCCTCTGACTTATCAAGTTCTGCTTTCGCGACACCGATCGAAAGGCGTGTTGACTCTGTTGAGGCACGAGTCTGGGAAAGTTGTGTTTCCACGATGTCCGGCTGTATTCTTACGAGGAGCTGACCCCGCGTAACGGTATCGCCATCGCGCACTCCCAAGAAGATGATCTCCCCGCTTGCCTCCGACGACACCTTTACCATCAACTCCGGTTGGATCCGTCCAATTGCCGAAACGGACTGAACGATCGTGCGGGTGTTCACCTGCTCTACACTTACAAGCACCGGACCTTCTTTACGACCCGCAATAAACCACACGATTGAGGCTGCGACGATAAGAAGCAACACCGCGAGTGTGATAATGAGGCCCTTGCGTGACGACTTCTTAGCCATGATCACTGATCTCCATATGTGCCGACAGTGAATTCTACATACGTGGCGGCGTCGTGATATGCGTATACGGCCGTAACGTGGTTTACTCTCGCTGTTATCAGCTGGTTGTTTGCAGTTTGTACATCGAGCAAGGTAGCGGATCCAACATTGAATCGCTCTTGCACTGCATTGAAGTTGATCGTTGCGGACTTCATAGCGCGGTCTGTGATCTCGAGCCCCTTTTCAGCAGCGCTTAGCTGAAGATAGGCACTCCGAATATTTGTTCGGATCTGATTCTCAAGTCGTGCCAACGTCATTGACTGACGTGTGTGCTGAAGCTCGGCGTTTTGAATATTAAGGTTGGTAACAAACTGATCGAAAACTGGAATGCGGATGAGCAGTCCAATGTATACCTGGCCCTGTGTATCAAAACCACCGACAGAAAAATTGCGCCAGTTGTAGCCGGCATTGGCGCTTAATGTTGGCCAATAGGTCGCTGTCGCAGAGGTTATTCCTGATTCAGCAGCGCTAACACGCTTGCGATTTGCATTGAGATCGGGCCGAGTTTCAAAGGCTCGCTGAATGGAGATCGACTCTGGACCGACCTTCCGACGAAATTCTTCAACAGTGTTGGCAGTGGCTTCACCTGCGATTGAGGTTTCATCGATCTCGATAAGCTGACTAGGGCTCACGCTCATCGCATTCAGCAACTGCGCCTTTGCAACATCACGATCATTCTGTGCCGTAACAACGCTCACTTCCTGATTTGCCAGCTCAGTCTCCTGAGACATCACTTGTTGAATGGTGGACCGACCATTATCCTTCAGTGTTTTAACGCGGTCAAACGTGGCTTGGCTCAATGCGAGATTCTCAAGTCGGGCATTCAACAGCTGCTGTTTTCGAAGCACATCGATATACTTCCGAGTTACATCGAATGCCGTGGAGAGACGATTAAAGCGCACGTCCTCTGTTGTAGCGTCTACGTTAGCTTGAGCGGCATCATACTGCGCTTCTCGGCGGAATCCATTGAACAACGTAAGGTTAAGATTGCCGGTAAGTCCGTAGGTGTTGGGAAGGGGCTGACCAACGATCGGCACGCCGTTAACAATGGAGAACTGTTCCTTTAGGTTCGTAAGCTGGCGGTTGTAATTCGCTGTGATGTCGGCGGAGGGCAGATAGGCGCCAAACGCCTGCGTTAGTCCGGCTCCCGCAGCGCGAGATGCCGCGTAGGAGTCTTGTAGATCAAAGCTATTCTCGATCGCAATACGAATACAGTCTTTAAGTGTCAACTTCCCACGCCCCTGCTCTTGCGCATGCATTGAAGCAGTCGTCAGAATCGAGAGAACAATGAGTAGACTTGGTTTCATCGTTTAGTAGCCCCTTGCCAAGATCTTTTTGGGTCAGTAGAAATGAGTTTCAATAACGTGATGTTCTCACGGATCCAGTGCTTGCCGTTTACAAGTGAACCACCGGGAAGAGTCATCGTAAATCGGTTCTCAACTGTTGCAAATTGGTGAATGATCACGTTCCATCGTCGGTCAAATGCCAATCTGCCATATCCGGCCAGTATTGCCTTCACGTCGATCTTCACATCGCGCGAATTCATCGTCACCGCCCCTACACCTGTCTGGGTGTATTGGAGTACGGATGTCTTGCGACCAAGAGTGTCGAGACGATCAAGAACGCGCCAGAAGTTCTGCTGAATGACCACCGGGTTTGGAACCGCGTTTTCTACGAGGACAACAGTGTCTGAAGACAGCCAGCTTTGATTTTGGCGTCCGCATGACGTGTCGATGATCGGCAGCCACATTGGAGGGAATGTCCCACCAGGGGATACGCCTGCTACTGTGTCGTTGTCGTTCGAAAATGCTCGTCGATGGCCAAGCGCGTCAATCGTGACGTGTTGTTTGCGGTTCTTCCATGGGCTGGATGTTCTACGAGTAGTGTCCTTACCGGAAACATGTATCTCGGCTGCTGACACAAGAGAAAATGTCAAGTGCATGAGTCCGCTGATTGAAACCGAGTCACAGGCAATCTGAAGTACTTCTTTCCGCGTCTTCGAGAATGACTGGCCTCGCTCAATATTCACGCTATCATGTGCCTCTATGCCATATCGTAGCGTATCACCGGCACGAAAGTCATATCTGAAGCAAAGTGTGTCCTTCCCTAACGGATGTGACTTGCCTCCAGGCGCAATGTTGAACTGCGCCATTGCCGTCACTGATGCAGCAGCATAGAATACAAGAATCGAGAACGCGCGGATCACTTATTGCCGGTGCGACGTTGAACAGAAAAAGTTAGATGCGTGTCCACAGGGATGACCATGGCGTCCTGACCACTGATAGACATACGAACGTCGCTCATCACATCACCCTTTGTGGCAACGATCATTCCCGTGCGTTCTTCAACATAACTTCGAGACCGGAATGTTCCGGACCCATCAAGTTCCATGTCTATTCCACGTGATGAGATCGTACCATGTTGATCAAACGTGGTGGAAACGGTCTCGATCAACCAGCATTTCGTCCCAAGGGTATCACGCATACCTACGTATGTGCTCTTGAGCGTCATCGTCGTCACCACTTCATCGCTTGCTTGGCCAAACGCCGTTGTATCTGAGGTGTTTCGGATCCATGAATCTCCCACACCAACTTCTTGCTGGGGAAAGGATACGTTGATCCTGTCCAATATCCGCATTGATGAGACGAAGGCAGACGCCTCGCTGTCTTTAGCGCGGTCGATGGAGATCACATTCCCCCGCGTGTCTATCGTGAAAGACATCTCTGCTCCATCGTACTTCGATAGGTCGATCGTAGAGTCCATCTTCGTCTGTTGCGGATCCATGCCTCGTAACGACATTTTAGACGCAGCGTCAGAAAACGAACAGACTATCTGCGAACGATCAAGCGCGGCGTCCTTCACCGTCATGCGTAGACGAACGCTTGACGCAGCTTCCGTTGTCATTTCTTGCCCCATAACGCTCATGACCTGCGACGACTTTGTTTCAGCGTCGTAGCGAAAGGACATGCTGGACATAAGGCGCGTGCGAAGAAGAATCTTATCGTCTGCAACAGAGTCGTTCGAAAATGCGAATGAACGCGCGAGCACAAGGATCGTGAGATTCAGTACGGAACGAGACACTGTCGTCATAACGATGGTTACTCCATAGCAGCAGCTTCGCGCTTCTTTGCGCGCTGGCGCATGGTTGTATCGAGGATCTTCTTGCGCATACGCACCGAAACCGGTGTTACTTCGAGAAGCTCATCGTCCTCGAGAAACTCAATGCACTGCTCCAGAGACATCTGGCGAGGGGCTTCAAGTTTCAAAAGTCCGTCTGAACCGCTCGAACGCATGTTCGTAAGGTGTTTCATGCGGCAACCGTTCACGCTGAGATCATCTTCACGGGCGTTCTCGCCGATGATCATGCCTTCGTAGACGGGCTGCCCTGGCTCGATAAAGAGCGTACCACGAACTTGAACCATTTCGAGTGCATAGGATGTGGAGTTGCCGGTTTCCATAGAAACGAGGGCACCACGAAGGCGACCACTGATAGGCCCCTTATAGGGCTGATATGAATCGAATGTATGGTGGATGATTCCCATTCCACGCGTTGACGTGAGAAACTCCGTCCTAAATCCAATAAGTCCACGAGCCGGCACAAGGAATTCACAACGAACACTATCAGTGCCCGGCGTCATGCCGGTCATTTCACCTTTACGCTTGCCGAGACTCTCGATCACCGTACCAACGTGTTCTTGGGGCACATCAACTGTTACATTCTCGATCGGCTCAATGAGCGCGCCCTTATCGTCACGACGAAACAGTACCTCTGGACGAGAAACAGCGAACTCATATCCTTCGCGGCGCATGGTCTCAATGAGGATGGCTAGCTGGAGTTCTCCACGACCCGAAACTTTGAATACATCCGGAGAATCTGAATCTTCGACGCGAAGCGAAACGTTGTTGCGCAGTTCGCGGTAGAGGCGTTCGCGGATCTTTGGCGTCGTTACGAATTTGCCTTCACGTCCGGCAAGGGGCGACGTGTTTACCATGAAGTACATGGCGATTGTCGGCTCTTCGATGTTCACATAGGAAAGGGGCTCCGTGCGCGAGGCGTCTGCGATTGTCTCGCCAATGTACACGTTCTCAAAACCTGACAGAGCGATGATCTCACCAGCTGAAGCCTCCGTGGCCTCGGCACGTGCAATACCTTCGTAGACGTACATCTTCGTGATACGTGTTGATTCGCGGGTACGGTCGGGTTTGATCAGGTTGACATTATCGCCGACCTTTACAGAGCCTTCGATGATCCGTCCGATGGCGATGCGACCAACATAGTCAGACCAAGCAAGAGCGCTGATCACCATGGCAAACGGCACATCCATATCCACATTTGGCGGCGGGATGTGGTCGATCACAGATTGAAAGAGCGGGTCAAGATTAACGGCTTCATCCGTTAGCAAGAGCTTGGCGAGACCAAGTTTGCCAATTGCATAGATGACCGGGAAATCTAGCTGCTCATACGTGGCGCCAAGAGCAATGAAGAGCTCCATGATCTCATCGAGTACCTCGGCCGGACGTGCATCCTGACGGTCGATCTTGTTGATCACGATGATAGGCTTGAGCCCCATGTCGAGCGCCTTACGTAAGACGAATCGTGTTTGAGGTAGGGGGCCTTCTGCAGCGTCAACAAGGAGAAGCACTCCGTCCACCATGGACAGGATGCGTTCCACCTCACCACCAAAGTCGGAGTGACCCGGTGTGTCTACTACATTGATCTTAAAGCCATTCCAATGCACGGATGCATTCTTGGCCATGATCGTGATACCCTTTTCGCGCTCAAGGTCATTTGAGTCCATAACACGTTCTGCCACGACTTGATTGTCGCGGAACGTGCCACTTTGGCGAAGCATGTGATCCACGAGCGTTGTCTTGCCGTGGTCAACGTGAGCAATAATTGCGATGTTGCGATAGTCCGACCGGTTCTGTAGAGCCATATCCTTGTCTGCGTTGGGGTTAGTGCAAGCCACAAAGATACGAAAAGCGAACGGAGTGGCTTCCTTGCTATATTTAAGGCTGTTTGTTTACCATGGAGAAAGACATGAATCGTATTGTCAGCGCCTTGTTCGTAGTCTTTTGCGCAATGTTCCTTACGGCCTGTGGCACGTATACGAGCCTCATTGGCACGTGGACTAAGCCGGATTACATTAATAAGCGGTACAAGAAGGTACTTGTTTTTGCTACCGGAACGAAGACTCTTGTAAATCAATCGGTTGTGGAACGCGCAGTGGCCACACGTCTGGCAGCAGGTGGTACCATGGCAGTTCCGGCAAGCGATGTTTTCCCACGTTCAACGTATGACGCGAATGGAGATGGAAAGATCGACGATCCGTCGATCGCCGGCAAACTTGCAGCAAAACTGAAAGAGCAGGGTTATGATGCTGTTCTCGTTTTCGGACTCAAGGATCTGAAGGAACAGGAGCGCTACGTACCTGGGACAGTTACGTATACACCAAGTCCTAACTACGGATATGGCTATAACAACGGATGGTCTAACTATTGGGCTAATTCCTATCAAACCGTTGAAACCCCAGGATACTATACAACGGATGTTGAGGCCTATGTAGAAGCAAATATGTTCGACATCGCCAGTGGAGAGCTTGTCTGGTCAGGACAGACAGAGACGTTGAATCCCGTGGCAATCTCCGATGCATCTGAGTCCTTTGCGAATGTGATCGCACCGGCGATCATGAAGTCGGGACTTGTTCTTGTAAAGTAAATGATCTATAAAAATTATTCTCTGAGGGACCTACACACATGGCATCAGCGACATCGCCGGGATATTGGGCGGATGTAAAGACCGACTATGATCCGAGTATGAAGTTCACTACGTACAAAACATTTGCAATGTCACTTGATACGAAGATCCCCGACGATATGCTGGCGCAGGATGATATCGTACGCAAGCGAGTCATCAATTCCATCGAAACTCAGCTCATCAAAAACGGTATGGTGAAGGCGACTAATCCTGCGGATGCAGACTTAACTGTTGTCACCTATGCAGGTGTTAAGTCACAAGTGAATTACAGCACCGTCAGCACGGGTTACGGTGGCATGTATGGCTATGGTGGATATTGGGGCGGTGCTGGATACAACACGCAGGTCATCGCCAACACGTATAGGGAAGGCACGCTGCATATCGATATGTTCGATACCAAGCAACGGTTGCTGGCATGGAGAGGTCAGGCTGCCGGTGCTTTGCAAGGCGCACGCACTCCTAAGGAGCGTCAAGAGATCATCGACGCAGTAGTCTATGATATTCTCAAGGGCTTCCCGCCGAATCAATAAGTTGGCATTGCTGAAGAATCAGAAATAGTTTGACTCATCTCGCCACCGCACGATCTTCCAAACAGAGGTAGTTGAAGGGCGTGCAATCCTCAAGTTGACTCGTCCTTGTGCGCGAATGATGTCGGCAGGGTTGAAAGTAATCGTAAGATTAAAACCGCGAGAAATGCTTTGCGTTAGGCTGTCTCCTTCTGCAACAACAATGTCGTTCCACACAAGATCGAGTTGTTGAGATGCGTTGAAGAGTCCGTCCGTAGCGAGCATGTCTTCGTCCCGGCCCCACGTTACATCCACACCCTTATCGTAATTGCGATAAACGAACGAGAACGATCTATCGAGTAATCTGCCATACGTAAGCGTATCGCGGAATACGTAGGCGTATCGAAAATTCTGAAACAGACCTTCCACGGTTTTCTGATCACCAAGAATTGTTGATGCATCAGCGTCCGTTGCAATGGAGGGGGCGAATGGATTCGTACAGGCAACCATGCTCCACAGTAGAGAAGTTGCGATGATCACCCGCAGAATCATAGAGCAGGACTCACCAGAGTCGAAGACCAACGAACATGGCAATGCTCGTAAAGAATGCTAGGGCGCCAGCCCAACCCAGGACTGCAGCCATCATCGGTCCACGAACACTTGAACCAAGTGCGCCGGCAACAACGCCAAACACACCAGTGATCACGCCGGCTGAAGCAGCGTGCCATCCCATCGCATGTTGGATTCCAACGGATGCAATAACAAGGAGGGCGCCTGCAACGATTCCGAGGAAACGCGTTGCAATCGAGCTATCTACATGATCCGTTGATGTTGCTGGTTCGTGTGCTGCGTCGTGCGACATATGGGGCTTCTCCGTGATTCGAATAGTTGGCGGATGAAGTTACGGAGTTACTGGGTCACTGGGTTACAGACGCAAGATTATCTTATCTATATTTGGACTAAATCCAAATAAGCATTACGTTTGTGGAATGAACACGCCACTATTGCGAAAACCTTGGCTTATTGCCCAAACGTCTGACGTAAGAGCATACCGCTGTGGATCATGTGGTGATACTCACGTGGAGGTTGGCACGGTATCGCTGCGGTTTGACGTGCGAGGGCTCAAGGAATTCCAACAGGGAATACAAGAATACTCGCGGAGCAAACATCAACGAGATCCTCACCATTTACGGTGCAGGCCGTTGGTTTTATCGTTCAATGAGTCGCCCTTTCAAATTGTTCTTACCTCGTGTGAGTTAGCACAGTTACTCATCGTTGTGGACAAATCAGTCAAGACGATACAGGGGCTTGGAGTTGGCTGTATCTGCAAGTGTCGTACTTCTATGAATTAGATCTTTTACAATTCTCTAGGTTTCCATTTCATGCGATTCATTTCCATCGCCTTTTTCGCAGCATCAATGTTGATTTGTAGTTGTTCAACTACAACCACACCGGAAGATCCCAGAGCCCAAGCAGAACTCGCATTTGTAGAGACGTATGCAAAGGTTGTAACGGCAACCTATGCAGACGCTTTGCAAGGGGCTAAAGCTTTGCACTCAGCTTTGGCGACCTTGGTTGCGAATCCAACAGAGATCAATCATGCAACGGCAAAGGCCGCATATATTGATGCACGCTACCCGTATGAGCAAAGCGAGGCATTCAGATTCTATGGTGGGCCAATAGATGGGCTTGATGGTCCAGAGGGACTCATGAATGGATGGCCTATGGATGAGGCATTTGTGGACTATATCGCAAGCAATCCAGACGCAGGGATCATCAACAGACCGGATCTCTATCCTACGATTACCAAGGACCTTATTGAATCGCTGAATGAATCTGGTGGTGAAACAAACATCTCCTGTGGTTTTCATGCAATCGAATTTCTGTTATGGGGTCAGGACTTCTCGCTTGCCACGCCAGGCCAGCGTTCATTTTCCGATTACATTCCTTCAGCCACCGGACCTGGACGCAATGCAGCACGGCGCGGCGCTTACCTCCTAGCATGTGCAGATCTTTTAGTGCAGCATCTTACGGACATGGTTACTGCCTGGGACATTGCACGCAATGGATATGGCAAAGAATTCCTTGCAACCCCGTCCGCATCTGCAAAGCTTGCGTATACGGGCGTTGTGCGTTTTGCATTGGGCGAGCTTGCCGGTGAGCGCATGCGTGTTGCATTGCTTTCAACCGACCAGGAGGACGAGCACAGTTGTTTTAGTGATCAGACTCACGAAGACATTGTGCAGGGTAATCAGAGCATTATCAACGTAACCAGTGGTTTTTACATGCAGTCAAGCGGTGTGTTAGTAAGCGGCAGGGGGCTCATTGATATTGTTCGTGTTGTTGATGCAAGAGTATCAGATACCATAGACGTGAGGATGACGGCTGCGAGGGTTGCCACCATGGCAATACAAGCCCCCTTTGACAATGAACTCAAGACAAGTGCGGGCAGAGAGCGAGTTAATGCTGCCATCAATGCAATCAATGCGCTTGGTGGTGCGCTGCAGGATGGTGCATTAAAACTTGGGTATGTTATTACCCTTGAATGAGGCGGCAACTACTTTCCGGTCTATATCTTCTATCCATTTGTATATGGGGGTGTAGTGATGCCCCTGCACCAGTTCCTGTTGACGACAAGTCATGGATGTTAGGAGGTCCGGCAACAGTAGAGGACGTTTCTGTTAACGCCTTTGGTGAGCCTGCACCATTCCTCACAGCAGACGAGCGCGCCATATTCGTTTCCGGTAATGCGTTTTTCAGGACAAACTGGGTTACGGCACCGGCAACCACAACATCGCGTGATGGCCTCGGTCCACTCTTCCACGCGGCGTCGTGCTCGGGGTGTCACCTCCGTGATGGCAGGGGGCTTGCGCCTGCGTACGACCCCAACGCCACCGGTGTACTCATCCGTATCAGCGTAAACAACGGTACGTCACCCGAGCCTACGTATGGCTGGCAACTGGCACCAAGGGCAATACTTGGTGTTGCACCCGAGGCAAGCATTGGCGTAGCGTATGCATATACATCAGAGTCATATGCTGATGGCACCACCGTTACATTATGGAAACCAGAGTACACATTCTCCAATTTTGGCTACGGACCAATCAGTGCACATGCAGAGTTTTCTGCACGCCTAGCCCCACAGATCATTGGTATGGGGCTTCTGGAGAGCATAGATGAGGCAACCCTCGAAAGCATAGCACTGCAACAGGCCAACACAACACCAAATATTACAGGTCGCAGGAACATTGGCAGGTTTGGATGGAAGGCTTCGCAGCCCACCATTGCTCTGCAAACAGCGCATGCATTTGCGGGCGACATGGGCATCACCACACCGCTTGTAGCGGCGGATGACGGCACAGTACTCCAGCAGATACTCAGTACCATTCCAAATGGTGGAAGCCCAGAGTGCGAGCAAGATGCATTTGACAACGTTGTATTCTACACAACGTGGCTTGCCGTACCTGCGCAGCGGCGTTACGCATCAGATGCAGTAGTTGCCGGCAAAAAACTTTTTCTTAGTGCAGGGTGTGGTGAATGCCATCGTCCGTCCATCATGACATCATCGAGTGCCACGCATAGAGCCGTGGAGAACAAAGAGATTCATCCGTATACCGATCTCTTGTTACACGATATGGGTCCGGGAATGGCAGACAACCGGCCCGACAAAAACGCCAGTGGCGCAGAGTGGCGCACCCCACCGTTGTGGGGTATTGGGCTTATACCTACCGTAAACGGCGCTCGGTTCCTCCTGCATGATGGTCGTGCCAGATCCCTAGAAGAAGCCATTATGTGGCATGGCGGCGAGGGGGAAGCCGCTCGGGAAGCATTCCGGAAAATGACTGCAGGCAACCGCCGTAACCTACTTGAGTTCTTGGAGTCGTTGTAGAACGACAGGATATGTAGCTCCAAGCAATAGTTTTACCTCAAACAGCTACTTTGAGCGTAAGACTTACCGTTTTTCGGACGGGGATTGCGACGTTAGATCTGAAAAAAGCAAAAAAAACCCGACCAGAGGTCGGGTAAAGAACCAAAGTTCTACAGCTTATTACTAAGCCTTATTGTGTAAAGGCAAAGTGCTGATCTTTGAATGCGGAGCGAACATACTGCTATGTGAAGTAAAAAACAAGAGGGTGCTATGGCGAAAATTCTTGGTCTTGATGTCGGTTCAAATTCACTCGGCTGGGCAATAGTCGATCCTGCTGAGGGTTCTATCATTGCTATGGGCGCGCGAATTTTCGCGGCTGGTGTAGACAACCTTAACGGTGAAAACGAAGAATCACGCAACGTTCAGCGGCGACTCAAGAGACAATTGCGCCGCCAGTACGAGCGCAGCCGCCAGCGCCGCAATGCACTTCGACTCTATCTCATGCAGAATGGAATGCTACCAGTCGACTCAGAAGCATTTGACCTTATCATTAAAACAGACCCATATGAGTTGCGAAAGAAGGGGCTTGACGAGAAACTGACCCTCATTGAGATTGGTCGCTGCATTGACCACATAAACGCCAGGCGAGGCTTTAGAAGTAATCGAAAGGCAGTTTCAGATGAGGAAGACAAAGGAGTGCTCTTCAAAGGCAGTGTGGACGACGATAAGCCTGGTATAGATGTGATTACGAATGCGATACATCCAGAGCTTCGTAAAATGAAGAGCTATTCCATAGTGAAGGACGCTGTTCTCGGTGGTGATCCTTCATATTCCACATCGAGTCGCACGGCAGGCGAATATCTTGCAGGACTCAACCCTCGCGAAGTGCGCCGGAGAAAGAGATTCCTTCTTCGTGAACATCTAGAAATTGAACTGGACTTGCTTCTTTCCAAGCAAGCACAACACTATGAGAAGTTGACAGCTGAATCGATCAAGAAGATCAGCGATCTCGTAT
>JAPLFN010000112.1 GCA_026390655.1 Candidatus Kapaibacterium sp. | reverse complement strand
GTCTTGGCTATTAGTGCTGATCTTTGAATGCGGCGGTGTTGGTGCTGACTCTTCGCCGACCAGTTGTGTCTTGGCTATTAGTGCTGATCTTTGAATGCGATAGTTGTTCTAGGGCAATGATATCAAAGACCTTAGAGCCGTTTGGATAGACTGAAAAACGCTCTTTTGGAACGGAAATCCGTAACGAAAGGGCGCTTTTTCTAGAAGAGTTCGAGCTGTTGAGGGTTGACAGCATCTGGTTGACGCTCCCTACCCCAAAACGTTTTCATGGATGAATACTGCTTGTCGGTGACGGTAAGAATACTCACAAGTCCTTGCTCGGGAACGGTATCTTCCACACGACCAATGTGAACGGTTGCATTCTCTAACGACGCACAGTGCCGTATGTACACGGAGTATTGTAGCATTGTGAATCCGTCTTTTAAGAGGTTGCGTCTGAAGATCGTATAGATCCGACGCTGCTTTTTGGTAAGTACGGGAAGATCGAAAAGGACACAAAGCCACACAGCACGGTACTCGCTTATGCGCATATCGCGGGGAACATAGGCACCTCGCGTTCACCGGAGAAAACCTGTGCCATCGATGCGGCAGAGAGTTGTATTGCGTTCAACAGAGGCCTGCGGCCCTCGGGCCAATACGTGTCAACCACGAGTATCTGAAGGATCTCTCTCTTCATTGCCGGTGTAAGGCCGCCATCAGAGTCCCACTCGAGAAGCTTTGGAAAAAGATGAAGGTCGAGAAACGGTCGGTAGGGCTCCATAAGGTCGTCTGCCAAAGCAAAGGCGTTACCTCTGTTTGAATGCTTAATACCCAAGGCAGGATGCAGCCCTGATGCAACAAGGCTCCTAGCAACACATGCTCGTACCACTGCATAGCCGTAGTTCAACACATTATTCGGATACGGGCCTTCCGGGTCACGAGTCGTTTGAAAAGGGGCTAACATCAGCTTCCAATAAGCTGCAGCAGTCACACCTTCTTGATTTGTACTGTCGTTGCTCAAAACCTTCTGGATGCGCCGCCGAACCGAAAGATCATTGGCACCAAGTTCAAGTAATACATCCGCTTGATTGCGGATCTTGCATTTGATGATCTCCTGCCAAGACCTCTTGCGCGATGGTAAAGAGCTGTCTACCTGTTGACGCAGCCGCAGGGCATGGATACTGTTACCGGAAAGCGGAATCAAAAGTCCCACGGGGTGGTGCGATTGATCACAGAATATGGTGGTTGATCCATTTTCTAACAGCTTCACGAAGAGGGCGGCGGAAGAAGTGGCCTGCATCGTGTCTATCTCGAGTAGGCCTATGTCTTCGATGGGAATGGAAACTTCGTCATCGTCCTTTTCGCGACGGATGATCAGTTGTTCATCTCGTGTAGAGAGATGCGATCGACTTCCAATACTGATGGTGCGCTTAAGCATTACCAGGTGACTTCGCCAATGATACTCACACTCACTTTGCAACCTTTGGCCGTACTAGGCTTTTTGATAAGTCTAGCTGCATTTTCATCGAGTGATGTGGCCGAATGCTGACGGAATGTAATTTCCCCATCCGACTTATTCAATTTCTGAACTCGATAGACTTCACACGAATCGAGTTGACTCCCTGGTTCCGGCAGTTTTGGAATGTACATTTCATTTATTCGTAATTGCAACACTGGCCGCTCAGCGCCAACCTGCTCGGTTTTGGTTACTGCTTCCAATAGTGTCTTAACTACCCATGGCCGTTTCTTTCCATTTATATCGAAATCATACAACTTGATGTGATCATTCGATCCTGGTGCTACATAGACTCCGTGTTTACGCAGAAGGACCATATTGCTTGCTGCGCTGTATATCCGAACCCTCTTAATACGTGGACCGCGAGAGCCATCAAGGGTTTTCATATAGACTGGTTCAAGGAACGCGGTCTTTGGCATTGTGAATTTTGCGGTAACGTCTATACCCAAATCCGTCAAGCGAGAAAGTAGAATTTCCTTGACAACAGGGTCTACAACGTCATAAATCATACCTGCAGTTAAGGACTCCACTGGCTTCCTAACCACATAAAGTGGGATACCTTTTTCATTCGTCAGCGGCACACTATGATCATCGAGTGCGATCCCATACAGCGTCTCCTCATGAAGTTGTCCTTTCTTCTTACGGTTCACTCTGTGGCTAACAACAATACCGTCCACAACCTTTGTTGCCATCGCCTTGAGACCTGGCAACGGCTCTTCGGGCAGTTTGATTCTGCCGTCGGCATAATGCTTTTCAAGGTCCTTGCCAAGCCCCCTTGCATTGAGTTCAGCAATTTTCGCCAATAATCCACGATCGGTGAGCGCAACAACCAAGGCATCAATTGCGTGGTGACGGTGATCCGCTCGGCTTTTCGCTCCTTGAGAGTGCGCCTTCTCGTCTAACCACGCTCGTCCAATCTCGGCCAGATCAGGAATGACGGCGTTCAGTCCCCATCGTCTGCGAAGCGATGAGGTAAGAGTACCATTCGTTACCACAACGTCCTCGCAAACGAAACGCAAGTTCCTTGCTGTAAGCCGACCAACGTATCGCGTATCATTGAGCTGTCGTGATAAGAAATCTTCACCAAGCATTTTCTGCATCTCTTCGGTCGACATGAAGAAACGCACGCTCTTTGACTTACTTATCTTATTTGCCCTTACAAGTGCATCAACTCGTTCGCGCAATTCAGATCGCGAAATGATGCCAGCATCACATGCCTCCACCGGGCTCATATTACCCTTCGCTAGGTTGATCTCGCGCAGACAGAGGACCTTGTTGTTGCGGCTGTCGTCAAGAGTTCGACTGTACGGTAGGATATGATCTACATCAACCGGGCCATTGAAAAGCATGTCCTGAGAAATCTGCCTTCCAGTATACATGCAACAATGATTTTGATCCACCCATAGCTTATACCGTTCAACGTCAGCACGTTTTGGAACGTCTACACCAAACTCTATGCGAAGCTTCTGTCTGATTTGTTCATTCTCATCTCGAAAACCCTTACTCTTCTTAAGGATTTCAACACGTTCGCTCTTCGGCTTCTTTAGATCTCTTCCAAGCTCTACTCGGATAGAAGCAAAAGGGCCATAACGCTTGATCAGGAGGTTCACAACCTTGCGCATTTCCGCATATGAAGTTTGAACAATTGGGTTGCGGATATCATTGTTTGAAAGGGCCGGGACTACGTTGCTGATTTCAACAACCTTATCTGGTTCGGAAAATTTGTATCCCACGGCATCGCATGCCTCATGATACAGCATACCATCCTCAAGGTAAGGTAGCAGATTGCGGACTGCCCGTAGACTGAGTGATCCGTAACCTTCCTCTAAGCGAAGTTTTGAAGAGAGCAAGGCCTGCGCCTCATTCAGAGACCACTTTTCCCTGGCATAGTTTTGCAACCAATCTGAATCTTCAGCAAGATTGAAAATATTCCAAATATCATGCAGTTCGTCCCGCGTCATTATCACAACTCGGTCAGGTCCAAAGACTTCCTTTAGTTTGATGAACGTTGCACACGAGTCCAACCTCTCAATGTTGAACTTGTAGTCAGCCTTGGAGGAGAGGCCAAGGATCTTATAGATTTCAGAGCGTGGTTTCGTCGTGTCTATGCTTTTCGGCTTCTCACCCTCGGAAAGAAACTTTATCAGGGCAGAGCGCTCCATTGGCTTCAATTTCCGGTCGTCATCTAGCACCCGTCCGGGTCCGTATACTTCGAGGCTATTGACTTCTTGAAGCATTCGAAATCGCTGAAAATCCGGATGGCTCTTATGACAGCGCTTCTTGCCGATTTCAAAGCGACAATTTCCTACGAGCTTTCTAACGGATT
>JAPLFN010000074.1:12962-18081 GCA_026390655.1 Candidatus Kapaibacterium sp. | reverse complement strand
GGTGTGGGAAGTATCGATACGGTCCACTAAGAATGCGTCTCTGTCCGGGGACAATAATGATACGTGTGTTCCATGCTTCACCTAAAGATATGATGGCCCAGTATCGTATGACTTGGGCAAGGACGAAGACGCTGCCCCATAGAGGCCACCATGTTGATGTGCCAAGGAGGTCGTGACTGTTATCTCGGGCGATGCCCTCAACGATAAACCCAGCGAACCACAGAACGTGCAAGAGTACAAGCACAGGATAATGACCCGCCCCATATTCAATACCACCTCGCTCCCGCGCTCGATGTTCATTACGCCGTGCGAGAACAAGTTCTGACGCACGCTGAAGTACCAGAAGTATCGTGATGATCTCAAGTGCGATCATTCCGCCACCCTCAACAGTAACTGCTCGGCACTGAACCCTGGTCCCAGTGCGCTCATGAGGGCAAGAGGCCGCGGACCCGGTTCTTGCAACCATCGCTCTAGGACAAACAGAACACTTACGCTTGACATGTTTCCAAAGTCACGCAAGATGTCTCGTGCGATGTCGAATGTTGAAGGGGGCTTACCGGTAGCAACTGCGTATGCGTCAAGAACCTTCGCACCACCTGGATGGGCAATCACGTCTTCTATTTCATCAAGATCAATGCCCCATGTTGCACATGCTTCCCTTAACACCGTAGGAACGTGCTCAAGGACAAAGCTCGGAATGTCGCGTGAGAAACGAACCCGCAAACCGCTGTCAGCCACATCCCATCCCATGATGTCTTCGGTATCCGGGAAGAGCGTACTAAAACCCGTTCCAATGATAGGACCACTCCCTTGCGAACTCACACAGACTGCGGCAGCACCATCGCCAAAAATGGAACTACCCACGATGTTGGACTTTGAGGCATCTGTCTGCTGGAACGTGACGCTGCAGACTTCTACGGCTACAAAGAGGACGAGTGCACCGCTGAGCGACCGAGATAATTCGGCAGCACGGGCAAGTCCTGCAACACCGGCTGCACAGCCCAGACCAAAAATGGGGATACGTTTGGTGTGAAGAGATAGTCCGAGCGATTGAATGAGTGCTGCATCGAGAGAAGGCGTCATAATCCCCGTCGTAGTAGCAACGAGGATGGCCTCTACAAATTCCTCTCGTCCGGCTAATGCAATTCGGGCTGCTTCTGTAGCCAAACGCAAGGCCTCCTGCGCGTATACTGCATTCGTTTCGGCAAAGCCATGGCGTTCTGCATACCATTCGGGTGGACGTACAAACCGACGTGTTTGAATGTGTCCATGTTCAAACACCTGGAGCAGTCTAGGAAGATCTTCCACGGCTCTACCAAAAACACGCTCTACTGTTGAGCGCACTGTGTCCTGGTCAACGATGTGACTTGGCGAAGCTGTTCCAATGCCATTGATATGCACGGTGATCATAGTGTGCGTGCCGCATCCTCCTCCGGTGTGGCACATGTATTTCGAAAGGCGATCTGCGACAGCCGTTTACGATGATCACTACGCCAGTCTATACGCGGGCGTTGTTTTTCGGGAGGAAGATAGCCTAAGCGATAAACAGCCATAAGCTCGAGATCGTCCGGGACTTCCAGTATGGCCTTAAGTTCATCCCATGCACCGGGTATCTCCATCGGTGTGGAAACGAACTGAATGCCCATCCCCAACTCCCCTGTCATCAGCCACACATGTTCGATTGCCATACCCAGTGAAACAGTGCAATAGTAGCCAGAGAGCTCACCTGGCTTATACTCTTCTTTTGTTAGGAGCACCGCCAGCAGTAAGGGGCTACCTTCGATAAGTTTACGATTGTCTTCACCCAGGAGTTTGGCAACGCCAAGCTTCGATAGAACAGACATTACGTTGTCTGAAAATACCTGCTTAATGAAGGGCCGAAGCGCCATAGGCATCTGATCGATGAAAATTCCGTCACGTCGTTCATCCATCTCTTCTTGAGAGAATCGGAAGTACTTGCGATAGCGGGTAAAGAAGGTGCCCCCTTCGATGAGTTGGGTCATGGTTCTCCCTCCAATGGCCGCGATCTTTGTCCGTACATTTTTGTCATCTATCAAGACAAAACGCCAGGGTTGGGAGTTGAAATGGCTCGGAGCACGCTCGGCGGCTTCTACGAGCATACGTTGGTGTTCGAGAGACACGGGACGGTCTTCGAAGTGTCCGTTCGACGTCTTTCTTGTTCTTATTGCCTCACGAAGCGTCATTCAGGTCTCTCGTACAATTGGTCAATGATATCTGCATAGGCCGTAAGAACAGCCTTGCGTTTCACTTTTAGTGTTGGAGTCATCATTCCATTTTCCACCGTAAATGGTTGTGAAATGACGGTGAATCGCCGAACACGTTCATACTTTGCCAACTCACGCTGCAACCTATTTATGTCCTTTTCGATGGCTGCATGAAGTTCGTTTGATGTAATCATGTCATCCGCTGAAGAGAACGTCAACCCAGTTTTCTGTGCCCAGGATCGCACTACCTCTCTGTCAGGAACAATCACGGCTGTGCAATACTCCTTAGCGTCTCCCACAAGCATGATCTGGTCAACGAAGGGGCTTTGCGCGATGATCGCTTCGATAGGCTGCGGTGCAATGTTCTTTCCGCCACTGGATACGAGGAGATGCTTCTTCCGATCGGTGATTCGTAGATGACCACGCTCAGTGAGTTCACCAATGTCTCCAGTGTGAAGCCATCCATCAACGTCGATCGTCTCTTGCGTGGCCGCCTCGTCCAGCCAATATCCCTTCATAACACTTGGACCTCGCGCTAAGATTTCTCCGTCGGCAGCGATTTTCACTTCTATGTTTGGAAGGGGCTGACCCACTGTTCCAAGAACAACATCTTCCAAACGATGCGCTGAGATTACAGGAGATGTTTCCGTTAGGCCATATCCTTCCACAATCGTGAGTCCAACTATACCGAAGAAGCGACCCACCATAAGATTAAGTGCTGCGCCCCCTGACACAAAGAACCGAAGTCGACCTCCCGTTCGTTCCCGGATCTTTGAAAAAACGAGTCTATCTGCGATAGTTCGTTGAACGTTGAGAAACAAGCTTCGATCCCCGTCGGCCCAACGCTCTCCAATACGCATGGCCCACTGAAAGATCGAACGCTTGATTGGAGTGTCGCGCTCTACTGCACCAAGCACTCGTGCACGAATGCGCTCAAACAATCTCGGTACAGAGGTCATGACGGTGGGACGTACTTCTTTCATGAGCTCGGCCACAGACTCGATAGACTCGGCGATATACACCGATGCACCGGCGGCAAACGCGAGATAGTGACCGGTCATCCGCTCATAACTGTGACACATCGGCAGATACGAAAGAAACGTATCATTTTCATTTACTTGGATGGTCTCGAGCGCACCAGAAACATTTGCTGTAAGATTGCGATGGGTAAGCATTACACCCTTCGGATTGCCTGTTGTTCCACTTGTATAGATCAACGTGAGAAGGTCATCTGGACGTACACGCTCGGCAAGTGTCTCGTACTTCGTTCTGCGTTCTAGTGCAGTGGACTCCTTCCGACTGCGCTCCATCACATCGTTCATTGTCACGATACGCTCGTTGCCGGAAGGAGTGGCATTCATCGTAATGATGAGCCGTACCGAGGGTATTTCATCCCACACCTCCAAGATCTTCCTGAGTTGTGCAGCGTTGGAAACGAGAATTGCAGTAGCCTGACAATTCGTAAAGATGTACTGTTCCTGATGAGGCATCAACGTAGGGAAGATCGGCACATCTATGATTCCGATGCCGGCCATGGCAAAATCAGCTACTACCCATTCAGTCCGGTTCTCACTTACAATTCCAACGCGTTCACCAGGCGCTATGCCATAGCGTAGAAGCCCGTCTGAAAAGAGTTCAACACGCTCACGCAATTCATCGTGTGAAAGTGGCTGCCAAGCCCCATCTACCCTACTCGCATAAGCAACCTTATCACTGCTACCTAAGAAACGAGAACACACATCAAGGAACATCTCGGGTATCGTCTGTGTTGCCATATCAATCCCATCAATCAAAGAATGACCAATCAACGCTCAATCGAATGGAACGCGAGATCTCCGGAGCAAGCGAGGTTGTATACCAGCGCTGCGCCAAAATATTTTCATACGACGCACGCACTGTTGCATTACCAACCATTGCTACGAGGAAGAGGTTGAGACCGTCATACTGGCTTTCCGTACGAATAGCGGGGCTTACATAGGTCCATGATGGTGCAACATACTGAGGCAACTGGGCTTGACTCAACCATCGTCCACTCACTCCCAATCTCACCGAATTCCGCCCAACCTCATACACGTAGGCAACGGACAGGTCCGCGGCCATCAACGGAAATCGCTGATCAACTGCACCTGCTGTTGAAGAAGAGGTAACTCGCACTACGGGACGCATCTCAATGGCACCCACTCGCCATGTGGCATCTGCTGCTACTCCAAGTATTCGACGGGATGTTCCTGTATAGGATTGTGCGCTTGTGAACACTCCGTTGTTGAGAACACCAACTGCAAGGATTGGGTCAGTTATGAAGCGAGCATATGCCGTTGCAGATGCGTGTAGATTCTTGAGGTTCCATTGTCCTGCCATTGAAAAGAGGACGTGTCGCTCTGCAGCCAGTGCATACCCCTCACTCTCAATTGGTGCACGCTCTGAAGTTGATGCATCAAAAGAATACACATCTTCTGATGATCGCAACCGAAGCCCAACTCCGGCGCCCACCATGAATCGCGAATCCTGTAAGGCGATGCGGGCGGCACTCCGAAAGGTCAAAGCCGGTGTTAGCTCAAGTGCAATGTGTCCAAATGCTTGCGTGTTAGGTATGTCGACGTATGAAGCGAACCATGGAGTAAAACTCTCATCTATATCGTAGAGTCTTCGCGTAATGTCAGAAATGATGCCAAGTCGCAATCTCATCACCCCAATAGTTTGATCATATCGGAGTTGAGCGCCAATCATCGCAGCACTCAATTTGTGACCATTGAGAGTATCCTCAGTGCTTGTATAGTTGACTGAGTCACCGTAACGTCTCACTGCTGAATACGTGCTGAATAGGGATGCCGTGATCACGCTCGATGAATCCTCATTCAAGAGATGGGCATAGTTTGCCGTTATGTCGTGTCTCC
>JAPLFN010000074.1:0-12952 GCA_026390655.1 Candidatus Kapaibacterium sp. | reverse complement strand
TGGTGCTGCATCCTCCGTAAACTCAGAGGAGAGACCTACGGTTCGGAGTCCGCCCCATAGTCCGGTGTTTAACGACGCAAGTTCATACGAAACACTCAAATGTGAGCGTGCACTCAACGTCCAGCGTATACCAGCACGGATATTCCAGATGTCGAACTGTGTATTGACATATCTTCCGTTTGCACCACTTCGTCTCACGCCAAGAGTAACGTTTAGATTCTCCGCTACGTTTTGTGAGAACGATGCATCCATCGCAACAATGTCTCCCCCGCCCTGATGATACCAGAGCGCTGTATATGGCGTGGCGCTGTTATGGATCATCGACTGCATGTTCATTGCCGAGAGGGTCATGCTCGGCGCCAATCCAACAGCATCTGTGCCGGTGAGGATTTCGATACGCTCCATCCCTGCAGGCTGTGCCTGTACCAGTTGGTACGTGCCTGACCATGGTTCTGAAAGGGGCCTGCCGTTGATACTTACACCAAGATCAACATTCAAACCACCCATTACACTCAGACCGTCATTTTGACCAAATCCACCGTGCGATAATGGTGTCCAATGTGTGCCCCTGTATAATGCTTCAGCAAGCTGACCGTATTGGAGTTTCCGCAGTCCAGATTTCGTGATCTGTACGTCAACCTCTTCATCCGACCCAGGTAGTCGCCCCATTCCAATCCACGGCAGCGGCAGCGAATCCGGAACAACAACCTTTCTTTGCGTAAAGGCTGTGTCTCGTTCTGGAGGATTTGGTGAGGGGGCTTGTTGTTGCGCAAACGCATACACGGGCGCAAGTGCACCGATGCAGAGAAAGAACCACCGGGTGATGTTAACCTTCACCCGGCAGATATTATGCGTCTGTTGCTGGCGTATCACTGCCGGTGGTGTCCGGTAGACCCTCGGCTTCTTCTTCAATGTCCTCATCACGCGTCACCATCGTGATATCAGCGATCTGATCGCCTTCCTCCAAGCGGATGAGACGAACACCTTGCGTATTTCGGCCTAGTTGTCGTACATCCTTAACCTGCTGACGAATCAGGATACCATTCGTGGTGATCACCACGAGATCCTGAGTGTCGTGCACTTCAAGGATAGCACAGATCGGTCCGGTCTTCTCCGTGATGTTCATGGCAATGACGCCCTTGGCGCCACGCTTTGTCATCCGGAACTCCTCTACCATTGTACGCTTGCCCATACCACGCGTTCCAACGACGATGATCTGCGCATCAGCACGACGTACGGCCGTCAACGAGATCACGCTGTTCTCACCCATGAGGGAGATTCCCTTGACACCTGCTGCAGAGCGACCCATTGGGCGAACATCCGACTCAGGGAATCTAACTGCTAATCCATTCGACGCGCCTATCAGAATCTCCATAGATCCGTCCGTTAGACGAGCACCAATGAGGCGATCCTCTTCGTCGAGATTCACGGCGATGATACCATTCGATCGAACGTTGGCGAAATCCTTAAGTGGTGTCTTCTTTACGGTACCATACTTGGTAGCCATGAAGATGTACATATCCGTTCTGTCAAAATCCGTCACAGAAAGATATGCCGTTACCTTCTCATCTTGTTGTTTTTGTATGACGTTGGCAAGTGAACGACCCTTTGCGTTACGCGAGCCTTCCGGGATGTCATACACCTTCTGACGGTAAACTCTTCCACGATCGGTAAAGAAGAGCATGTAGTGGTGTGTAGACGCCTGGAAGAGATGCTCTACCCAATCGTCCTCGTACGTTCCAGCACCAGAGACGCCCCGTCCACCGCGATGTTGACGACGATACGTTGTTACGGGCGTACGCTTGATGAATCCATTATGTGAAATGGATACGATCACTTCTTCGTTAGCGATCATGTCTTCGAGTGTGAAGTCCTTGGCATCGTACACAACCTGTGTTCGACGCTCATCACCGTACTTCGACTCCAATTCGGTGAGTTCTTCCGAGATCATCTGCATTTGTAGTTCCTTGCTGCCAAGGATTGTGCGCAGGCGCTCGATGGTCTGGATAACCTCGGCATACTCATTCTGAATCTTCTCACGCTCAAGGCCCGTGAGACGCTGAAGACGCATATCAAGGATGGCCTTGGCCTGGATTTCAGACAGTGCAAACCGCTCTTGAAGTCTTTCTGATGCCTGTTGTCCGTCCTTTGACTCACGGATTGTTTTGATCACTGCTTCGATGTTATCGAGAGCAATGACAAAACCCTCCAAAATGTGTGCACGTTTTTCGGCTGCATCGAGTTCGAACTTGGTACGCCGAACGATTACATCATTGCGGTGCTTCAAGAACTCTTCCATGAGTTCTTTGAGCGTGAGGATCCGCGGACGTCCATTGACCAGCGCAAGCATGATAACACCAAAGGTTACTTGCATTTGCGTGTGCTTGTAAAGGTTGTTCAACACAACCATTGGCACACCATCACGCTTTAGCTCGATAACAATGCGCATACCGTCACGGTCAGACTCATCACGGATGTCAGAGATTCCGTCAAGTGACTTTGCCTTCACAAGGTCCGCGATCTTCTCAATCAGACCCGCCTTGCTTACCTGATAAGGAAGCTCATTAATGATGATAGCTTCTCGACCTTGCTTGTTGGTTTCGATGCTCGCCTTTGCACGAACAAGGATCTTACCCCGGCCTGTTGTGTATGCAAGACGGACGCCTTCGTAGCCGTAGATGATACCACCCGTAGGAAAGTCAGGGGCTGTTACGTGTTTGAGCAGCTCTTCATTCGTTACGTTTGGATCTGCGATGATGGCCTTAACGCCAGAGATAACTTCCCGAAGGTTGTGAGGAGGTATGTTCGTTGCCATACCAACAGCAATACCATTAGCCCCGTTGATAAGGAGCGTAGGAACCACGGCAGGAAGAACCGTTGGCTCTTGCAAGGAATCATCGAAGTTCGAACGGAAATTGACGGTGTTCTTGTCAATATCGCGGAGTACCTCCATTGCCATACCAGCCATACGGGCTTCGGTATACCGCATTGCTGCTGGAGAGTCCCCGTCTACCGATCCAAAGTTTCCTTGTCCATCAATGAGCGTATAACGCATGGACCATGTCTGCGCTAAACGAACCATGGCGTCGTACACTGCGGAGTCTCCGTGTGGGTGGTATTTACCCAACACTTCACCGACGATACGAGCGCTCTTCTTGTACGGTCTGTTCGGGGTCATGCCCAACTCGTACATGGCAAACAAGATGCGGCGGTGAACCGGTTTCAAACCATCTCGTACATCCGGAAGTGCGCGAGAGACAATGACCGACATAGAATAATCGAGATACGAATTACGCATCTCGTCTTCCATCAATACGGGCAAGATTTTTTCGTTGAAGAGAGCCATAACCCCTTGAATTCAGTTGGGTTCCGTAACGTGACGTAGCCTAGGAAAAGGCATCGCCTTGAACCGGCAAATTTACGAAATCGCAGGTTGTTTTTCGGGGCTATTAACGAACAATTACGAGCGTCCCGGTGGTCGTAGTTTTTACCCCACCATTTGTGTCAAGAACGTTAAGTCGCCATGCATATACGGCCGGCGCTAGCGTCTCTCCAGCATCTCCTCGGCCATCCCATACAATTCGGCCCTCCCCAAGCTGTACTTCACCAGACAGGGTCCTAACGAGCCTACCCTGCACATCATAGACATTCATGGAAGCCGGTGTAAGAGGCACGTCCGTGACGAGTGATATCACAAAGGTTACTGGACCTGCGGTCGGGTTTGGTACCGTTGTAACGCTTTCCAGACGGGTCTCTGCAGATGTTAGCAATGCCACCTCTATCGTATCGCTATTGTTCGTCGCATCTGTACCTCGTACGATCAACAAGTTCTCCCCTAGTTCCAACGGAAATTTGAACCTGACAGCGGCGCGTATGTCGGAGTTAGGCCACTCAGCCTGTGCCATCGAAGTGGTTAAGAACTGAAACTCATCGGCGGACGTTGGCCGAATTCTCGTCCCATTAACGAAAACGATCATCCGCTCTGGATCAATGATTGGAAGGGGCGAGTTATCACGCAGTCTGATCTCAATGAAAGGGTTGCGATACACCCAGCCCCCTTCAGGGAGGAACCGTCCATCGATGTATGGCTCCAGAATCGGCTTCGCTTTATCCTCTGCAATCGTGAGACGAGCATCACATCGGTCACGAACTACATACATCTCTGGTTCGCGAGGATCAGCATCGAGTAGTGCTTCTAATTGAGTTTGAGCCGGAACAATGTCGCTAGGAATCTTTACTGCTAGGGTCAAGACCTCGTCAGCATCTATGCTGCCCAAGGATGCCTTTTGTTGAGTGGACAGCTCACTCGTAAACACATCTCTTGCTGATAGGACCACAGATGCAGGAGGTGTAGAAAAATGGGTCCGTGCGTTCCGAACACGTAGGTCAGCATTAGCAGTATCGCCACGCAACACAGTGTCCCTGATCAAGGTAAGTGCACGTTCTTCTATGATCCATTGTGCGAGCGGTTCATAGCTTGCCGTGATGTCACGGATAGAAACGTCAGGTACAGATTCGCTGCCGACAAGGTCCCACTCATAGTACACTGAGCGAACCAGCGATTCGTTATCGCCTGGTGCCCAACGCCCTGAAGTATCAAGAAGTACCGGATCCGTTGCACCCTGAGTGTATCCGTAAAGTTTCGATCGTACAGTTCCCGTTCTGCCAAACGAAACCGACTCCCAACGTCGCGCCTGACCAATAACAGGGCCTATAGCCTTGCCACTCGGATAATGGAAACTCATGATAGAGTCTCGTGTCACCATGTACTGCGGAGCCCCTTTCCATGCCTCCGTAGCCATACCAACGCCGGTGCTTCGTGAACCTACAAAAGCGAACGATGAGGCCACGGTCAAAGAATCACAGAGTCTAGAACCGAGACGATGAAGTTCGATCTTCAACGAGTCTAGGAGACCGTCTTTGATAAATCTTGTGAACGACTCGTTGCATACCGCGATAACGACACGATCAGAATTTGCAATGGAATCTCGAAGAAAGGCAATGCACTCGCGAGCGAAGCCACTATGCCCTGCTTCAACGGGAAGTGGATTTGGGGAGGTATCATAACGACGTATTCGTTGAGGAACCGTGTCACGTTGACCAAGAATAACGATGTTAATACCGGTTCGGAACGCACTCTGAATGATCGTTGTCTTCCCCACCGTAACATTGAGAATCGGTTCTTTGTCCGGGTCAGCTGTCATCACTCCGCTGGACCTTACGAAGATGTCTTTCTCATAGGTTCCGATGCGGATAGTGCGAGATGCGGAATCATAAACAAGGGGCTCAGTTTCAATCGTTGGCCCCTCTAGAACTGCATGGATTGCTCCAGCGTCATGCGACGCAGGGTCAACACTAGGACGATCGACAAGCAATATCGGAGTCCACGAGATAGCCGTACGCTGACCTGAAGATGTGTCGGTGGCCCACACTCCCAACCACACATCTTCCTCAGAGGCAACGCCTACAGATATACGCGCAGTCTTCCAATCGACAATACTTCCGTCACGAATGATCTCTTGAGGGAGCGATCTCAGTCTGGCGCCGCTTGTGTCTTGTGTAGACGAGATCGCCATTTCGACGCGCATGGTATTCGTAGAGTTTGAGAGAATATCAACGACACGCGCGGCTATAGATGACCTGCTAACGAGGCCATACGGGTCTGGCTCGAGTGTCAGCAAGGATCGCGAGAAGACGTCAAAAGCCTTCAGCACTCGATTGTCATCACGACGATCACTTAGGCTGCCTTCTGGATCGACTTCCACATCGAGGTTATGCGTTCCCGCCTTTTCACTCACAGCAATAACAAACCTGACTGTATTTTCTCTGCAAAGGCCATTCGTGACAATGATGGTGGAACTATCGATTCCGCCCTCATAGCCATGCCTAAGTCTAATTTTATAGGGTAAACGCGTTCCCGTGCCCTCGCTCCACACGGTAACATCTACGAATACAGAGTCATCGTCTTCGCGGATCTGGGAGCCCCCTTTTGTCGAGCTTACAACAACTCGAGATGGGGCTAGTGAAACCTGCGTTGACGTGTCAATCTGTATTTGTGAGAATGGATCTCCGAGGATATTGAACTGAAGCGTTGCATTGAGAGCGAACTGTTGCGATTGCTGCGCAAATCCTCTTTTTGCCTCATATGTCAATCGGGCTAAGTCCCGTATACTCGTTGTGCGAAGCACCTCATGCAACATAGTATGAAGCTGCGTGACCACGATCTTGTACTGCCATCCCGTTGCACCGATAGCCGCGACGAAACCCGCGTTGGGCTGTAACAAGTACTGACCGTTTCGGCAGAGTTCACTTGAATTGGAAAACGCACCTGTCAAGCAGGAGAAGGTTGCCAGAACCGGATACTTACCAGCGTTTGAAAGATCTTCAGGATCCCATCCCTTGATATCGAACACTTCTGTGCCGCCATGTCCGATATAGTTCATCAGGCCGACTCCAGTATTAAGGCTCTGACGAATCTCAAACCCGGGATTGTCGGATGTAGACTTACACACAGTGATCGTGTCAATACACAATGCAGGCTCGGTATAGAATATGCCTGTATTGTATTTGTCACTCAGCATATCCTCATAGATCTGGCAGAGTCCCTCATCTTCTGTCTGGCCACCTCCTACGTAGAGGAAACGTCGTTGCCATGGTGCATACGGAATCGTGTCTGCCGTAATGATCTTATCGATCATAGACGCACATTCCTCTACATTGAGTACAGGGAATCTTGTGACAAGGAGTTCAGGTGTTGACAAGTCATACGGATCGTCGAGGAGTCCAAACCAATGATCACTACTCGGCTTACCATATGTTGGAACGAGGTCAGGACGGACCGACCGTGCGTTTCCACCCTTTATTGCGACACGAACGTCCCACGATGCGTTACCAATGAGCACGCAATGCGTCGGCTTTGGTAATGGGGCGTCTTCCCACGCATACTTCAGAAAAAGTCGTATAGCCTCCGGGGAATGTCGCCCGGCGTCAAACTCATCGAAGATGTCATTCACATCGACAACTCTGCACACAAGACCGTTCCTCTTAAAACGAAAGTCAGCCCATCGTTGCGCCTGACCATGAAGGCCTGAATGTGTTACTACGATCACATCTGTCCTTGGAGACGCTCCAGCCAGATTCACTAACGACGCCTTCACAGCTCGCGCACGTTCAACACCAGAACCCGCGCCAAGTACAACAACATCTGCGAAGGCTCGTGGTAGATTTGTCTGTATCAAGCCTCGTAATGCCCTGGAAGACGAGGCAAACCATGTGAGGCCACGTGTTTGCGACAAAGACTGAGCTGTTACAGATGACGAATTCCCGTGTGTTGCGACAGAAAAGAGCGTGTCTCCCAATTCAACTACCACTCCCTTGGCAAGCAGTGCGCTTCGAAGTTGCTGGGTCATAACACCGCCGGCACAGACGATCACGCCTACTTCATCAGCAGATAATCCGCTAACAAATGCTGCACTTTCACTCGCACTGCTCAATACACGTATCTGAAACTCATTTGTCGTCACGCTTCTCGATGCGACAACGAAACCTCTTACATCATCAACAGAACGATGCTCGTCATCAAACGTAACCGCCACACGGTAACGTCCGCTTGGTGTGAGACTACCAGGCCAACGAAGTGCAGTTGGGGCTACCCCAACACGCACAGCAACTCCTCGCTCAGATGTTTCTAGTGGTCTGATCTGCCACCGTGTCGTATCAATAAGGAAGGCGGCTCCGGGAGAAGCATTCATGAGAACGAGAGAAGCCGCGGCGTTGGTAGTGATCCTTCCTCGTAGTCTTCCATTATCTAGCAACGGAGCGGCAAGCCCCTTGATCGTGTAAGCATCTAGCAGTACCTCGCTGAACCAGTCAGGAGTGAGCTCAAGCCCGAGAATACCACTAGCAAAGAGTCGAAGTGATTGCGTACCGGACGGCATTGTAGACGCATCGACTGATACCGGTAGATCATATCTGACAAAGCCATTCCCAATAACGCCAACAGACGGAGCTCCATTCAACGAGAGATCGATTCCGTGATCGGGGTCGTACTTTGTTGGATCAGTTGATGCTACAACATCCGCTGAAATCGTCACCATGCCTTCACCACTTGGTGTAAAGGATAGCTCGTGAGTGGCAAGTTGTTTCGCCCGCCCGTTGAGTGACTCCCAGTAGAACCCCTCAAAGCGGCTCATCGGTGTCATGAATGTTGAGTAGTCCTCGCTGTTGTCGCTTCCGGGATGATAGTACCCAGTATCAAGTTCAATACGTTCCTGAACGTAGACTGATCGAACGCTGTCGGACGTTATAGAAGGCGACTGGAATGCACCAAGACGCAATCGATTGCCGTCATTTCTAACCGTCAGAAAAAAGATAGCAGCTGTGTCTTGTAGGTCGAGCCATGTGGTGTCGCCCTGAGCCCGACGTCCCATAAAGACGATAGTGTCACCCTCTGAGAAAGTAGAGCTTGCATCGGCGTCAATAATCGAGATGTGTTGTTCGCGCCCGCGCCAAAACAACACAAGCTTTGCGGTATCAGCATTCGCGAGACCGGGCGCTATTGCTAGGGCGTCTGTTGCCAGAATAACAGCGACACCATCGAACGACGTTTCCAGTCGAACATGAGGTTGAGTGGGATCATACCACGTCGAAGGCGTAATTCCGTCCTGCACGTCTTCCGCCTTTTTAGGCCTGACCGCTCCTGTCTTCTCATACCACTCCGGGTTGATCAACGGGGCTGAAGAAGGCGGGAGCATGCTTTCTCCCTTGATAAGGGGCTTCTTCCATGACACAGCGATGACTACCGAATCAATTCGGGGTTCTACCGAAACTACTGCTATCGATCTGCCGCCATATGAACCAGATCTAAAAAGAGTAACCTTGTTCCTTTGAGCGGCTGGTGTAACGACCAGCTCAATCTCCCCTTCCCTTGGGACGTACATGGCTCTAGAAACTGAATGACCGGAGCTCCCCACTTTTAACGATACACCGATAGGACCAGCTACTTGTTGAGCAAGAGCTGAGACCGAAAGGACGGAAAAGAAGACAAGGGAACGAAGGATCATTATTGTGCCGAAAAAAGAACGCCGTGATACCACAAGGTACCACGGCGTAAAGACACAGTTAGTGTGCTGATGTTACTTCGAAGCGTTTGGAGTCGGAAATGCGTTCTGCATCGCAATGATGATCTTTTCGGCCACTTTGTCAGAAACCACGCGCTTTACGTTGTCATCGCTCGAAAGGGCTTCGGCAATGGCAGCTTCTACCTTGCGCTTGATGATCTCTGACGTTTCACCAACGAGAGCCCCAGACATGGCATGCATATCCTCAGCAACGTCCTTCATCGTTTCAAGCTGGTTCTTATTGGCATCTTCCATCTTCTTCATCATTTTGTCCATGCGCTCTTCTTCTTCCGTATAGACAAGGCCAAATGCGAGAAGAGCAAGGAGTGAACCCTCAAGCGAGATAGCGGCAAGAATCAGCGAAGGCTTCGTAGCTGGAATGAACTTCAAACCACGGATACCGATAATAACGATAAGAATAGCAGCTCCGAAGTAGGCCATTCCCGTAACGTTATTCGAATACTTCTCAGTGAAGTGGTGGGCCATATACAGGCGAAGGCCGTTGAGAATCTTAAACCGATTCTTTGACCAGAGCATTCCTTTTGTTGTGTCTTCGATTTCCTTAACCACGAAGTCCGAAAAGAACTCCTGAATGCGGATATAAAGAACTTCTCGGCGGAACTCGACGAGATTCACTTCATTCGAAAATACTTCCTCATAGCGAACGAGGCGACGCCCATGAGAACGTGCAGTTTCTTCATCCTCCTGTGCCGTCCGTTCCCAAACAAACTTAAATGCACTCTTGACTTGATGAGGCTCAAGTGCGCTCAGCTCGCCATCCGGCATTGTTAGAAGATCAACGATCTCATCTGAAAAGCCAGTTTGAAGACGAATCTTAGCCTTTGTATGATGGATTTCGCGATCGACCTTTTGAGCCATATACCCGATCGAACTTGGCATAAAGAAGGTGGCGAAAATCGCAAAACCGATACCGAAGACCAGAGCAAGAATCGTAAAACCAATAACTGGTTCGATAATGATCGCAGATTCTCCCAAGCCCCCTTCGCCATTTGCTTTTACCACCCACTCAGCAGCACCCTTCGTGTATCCATCGACCTTCTCGGAGCGTTTGGCACCTGAGAAGTCAAAAATGTAGTCTGTTTTGATGTATGGCTTTAGCTCAGTGCCACTAGGAAGATCACTGCCCGTGAACTTGTCCGTCGTTACCGCATATAGCATAGGCTGAACCTGCCTAAACGTCGACATGTCTTTTTCATCATGCGGCTTGAACAGCGAGATAACAGCGCCTTGGACCACGCGTGGCATCACAAACTGATAAACACCAAAGGAAAAGACGGCAATTAGGGCTACCAGTAGCAAGAAATGCTGAAGACCTGCTTTTGGTACCGTTCCATGTCCGTTTGCTGACATCGCTACTCCTATCCCATTGAGGAAAAATGCTTTATGCTACTTTGAGTCGTCGGTACGACCTCATAATATACGAATGTTCCAAAAATGTACCCCCATTTTGAACGGGCTGACTAGTAGTGACCGTTAACTCGTAATTTGCAGGCATGAAAGCCCCCTATACCCCTCGATTCGCTGTTTCGGCCGACGAAACCTTCTCGACCCTCCGAGAACACCTTCTCGTGGACGGTTTTGACCACGTAATCGACCTTGAGCGCTCGCATGGTGCGTGGATGGTAGAGGCACGCTCGGGCATGGAGTATTTGGACTTCTTTACCTGCATTGCGTCCATGCCGATTGGGATGAACCATCCAAAAATGACTGACCCGGCTTTTGTGGAATACCTAGGAAAAGCTGCTCTCAACAAGCCGTCAAACTCGGACATCTACACCTCCGAGCAGGCTACCTTCGTAAAAACATTCTTTGAACTTGCCGTACCGAAGCACTTTCGATATGCTTTCTTCATAGACGGGGGAACCTTAGCAGTTGAGAATGCCCTTAAGACTGCAATGGACTGGAAGGTCAGAAAGAACTTTGCCAAGGGATACAAGGAGGAGAGAGGTCACCAGATCATGCACTTCGAACTTGCCTTTCATGGTCGTTCTGGATATTGCATGTCCCTCACCAACACGGATCCAACAAAGACCGCGCTATGGCCGCATTTTCATTGGCCCCGTATCGCTCCACCATTTATGACCTTCCCTGCCAACGAGCAGGTCACCGAATTGGTCATCAAGAACGAAGAGCTTGCACTTCGAGAGATAAAGCGTGCCTTTGCTGAGAACCTCGATGACATTGCAGCGATCATCATCGAGCCCATCCAGGGAGAAGGGGGCGACAACCACTTCCGTCCGGAATTCTTCCAAGCTCTTCGCACAGTCTGCGACGAGAACGAAGCACTGCTCATCTTCGATGAAGTGCAAACAGGCGTTGGCATCACCGGAAACTGGTGGGCGCATGAAGGAATTGGCGTTAAGCCCGACATTATGACCTTTGGTAAGAAGATGCAGGTCTGCGGCATCCTTGTTGGTCCGCGCATTGACGATATCCCCGATAACGTCTTCCATACTTCAAGCCGCATCAACTCCACATGGGGCGGCTCTCTTGTAGACATGGTCCGCGCTACGAAGTACCTCGAGATCATTGCCGAAGAAAATCTTGTCCAAAACGCAGCAACGGTTGGAGCATACCTCCGCGAAAAGCTCAGTGAGCTCGCTGCCTCTCTTGGCGAACATCACATAACAAATGTCAGGGGCAAGGGGCTTTTTTGTGCGTTTGATCTTCCAACAAAAGAAGTTCGTAATGAATTCCTCAAGAAGGCTTACGAAAATCAACTACTTCTCGTAGGCAGTGGGAATCGTTCTGTGCGTTTTAGACCACCACTGAATCTTACAACTCAAGAAGTAGATATAGGGATGGAGAAGATCAGGAAGTCATTGGCGCAATGACAATGACTAATGACGTCACTCGTTACGCTCGGGAGGGGGTGCCGGTTCGTGTTATTCAGTCATTGGTCATTTGTCATTACTTATTTGGCGATCGTCACGGTCTTAACGTCTTCATATCGAAGGCGCGTTTCAATGACGACACCATTATTCGATTCGAACTTTGTGCGAATACGCTCGATTGCTAGTTGATACGCTGCACCGACGGTAAGACTGCGGAGTTGGACGGGCGTCAGCACAATGGGTTTAGAATCCAGAAATGAGAAGTAGGCCTGCGTTCCGGTTCTCTCTGGCATATAACTTCTGAAGCGAAAATAGATCGAGTCTCCAACAATCTCTACCTTATCCATCGCGGTAGCAGCAACACCCTTCTCAATTGAAATTGTATCATCTGAGATCCACACACCGGCATGTGCTCCGAGCTGCACATCGGCATGAACGTCCGGCGCATCCGTGCGATAGATACTCCACGTAAAGAGTGAGTCTTTCGCATGCCGATGATCTATCATATATCGAATCTTATATCTGGTCTGCTTTGCTGTATCCATATCCATCGGGAAGCCATTGAGCTTCATTGAATCACAAGCAACCGGTGTTGCCCCTTTGAACAGGTGTCCATAGATCTGTTCGTCGATGGATATCGCATCGTGATTCCTCCAAACGGAAAAGTAGCTTTCCAACAAAACACGAGACTCACCATCTCCATTGGAAAGTATGGCTGGACTCTTGCAAGACACAGCGAGCAAGATTGTGCAAAGGAGGGGCGCGATGATGAGGATCCGCATCGTCCAATATCGGGAAATGTGTGAGTTCCTCGCTTCGCTCGTGATAACGAGTTCCCTCGCTGCGCTCGGGATGACGCTGCCTCCGCTTCCGCATTAATCAAAGAAACGCGAGCACCATCCCTGATGGTGCTCGCGTTTCTCTTTAACCAAAACAGTGCGAGTCGCGTCATCCCGAGGAGCGGAGCGACGAGGGACC
>JAPLFN010000028.1:44417-45563 GCA_026390655.1 Candidatus Kapaibacterium sp. | reverse complement strand
GCTATGAACGAAATGCCAAACAGTCTACTTGACCAATTTGCGGCTTCGCATGGTGGAGACATTGCGTTTCAAAATGGAACATCGCCCTATGCCGGTGGTGAGTTTCTCGTAACTGGCGTGAACGAGTATTCGTTTTTCTATCGTTTGGCCACTGGTCTCCAGAGTCCAACCGATCCTAACAAGATCGATTCTGTTCTTGCCTATCATATCGTAGAAGCCTCGTATAAGGGTGGGGCATGGTCACTTTTTGAGGTTGCAGAACTTCAGACATTCAACTTTCAAATGCACACCGTTGTCGATTCCATCTCCACTGCCATTGGTGCTCCGGCGATCACGACCGAGGATGGTGGCCGTGGTCATGAGATTCAATCCGCTATCACAAAGGATGGGAACACACTTGTATTGAAATTCGTCGATATCAATGGCAATCGTCCTAAGAACCAATTTCCTGCGGTCCGCGTTTTTGATAGGCAAAGCAACGGCTCATATACAGAGCTAGATCCACTAACAGAGAACTTCGACACAGACATCTTCATCTGCACTCGGCCAAAGGGAGAGCCTGGGTGGAGTGATGCGAAGAACGTCACTGACGATGCCGACATGGCTTTCCGTACGTATATGCCAAAGGTTGTAGCCGCTGTAGACAACATTCCCCTTCTTCGGATCCTTGGTGCAGGCGCTGGAACAGTGTCGAGCAAGCTACCAAAGGCTGTTTCCCAGCTAGTCTATAATGGCGGAGCTGCAATTGACTATGCCAACACTGGCGTTGTGAGTGTTCAAGACGAGAAGTTCTACGCATTCCGTTTTGGAAACATCGCACCAAATCCAGTATTCTCAACTGCCGAAGTTAGCTTCACTCTTGATCGCCCTTCTTCGGTTGGAATCGAAGTCTACAACATGCTCGGGTCACAGCTCAGCTCGATTGCCCCTCAGTCAATGACTGCAGGCAGTCACGGCGTGAATGTTGATGCATCCACATTGGCTGCAGGTGCCTATAATGTAGCCCTTGTGGTTGATGGTGTACGCATCATGAAGCCGTTCATCGTGGTTCGGTAATACCGACAAACACATTACGAATTCGTATACTTGGGGCGACGAACAACATGTTCGTCGCCCCTTTTTGTTATCCGGAGTCCTTCGTGATGC
>JAPLFN010000028.1:26164-44404 GCA_026390655.1 Candidatus Kapaibacterium sp. | reverse complement strand
TTGCGTTTCACTGGCCTTTGTTACGCTTCCTTTGCGGAGTCAGGACTGGCTTCTTACCGTGCCTCAGCGCGCGGTGTTCTCTGTTGCATCCAATCCGTTAAATAGAGCATCAGTGGTGGCCGGAAACTACTCCAGAGGCTTTGTAACATCTGCAGATGGTGGTACGACGTGGCAAGAACTTTCCGTGGGAGACCCTTCCGGGACCTCACAGATGAGCGCCCTGCTATTCCATCCTCGTGATACGCTAACGCTGTTTGCAGGAGGCATTGGCTTTACGGGACTAGACCGTTCAACAGACGGAGGGTTTACGTGGGAGAATGTTCTCAAAGATCCCATCGGCTCAAGATTTGAGGTGGCAAGCAACGGAAGCATTGCCTTCTACCCCGGACGGCCAGATACCATGTACGTGATACGAAGTAGCCCTGGTGTAGTCTTTCGCAGTGTGAATCGCGGTGAGAATTGGGATTCGATCGGAATAGTTCCCGGGCTCAGCGGCTCTGACAGAATGAGAGCTCTGGCGATCTGCCCCAACGCGGATAGTGCCAAGATCATGCTTGCCTGTGGACGCAAATCGGCGATCTATCGGTCCACCGACGGTGGTAAGACGTGGGCAAGCACGGGCTATGCTTTTGGTGGCCAACCTGACACAGACGGAGCGCAGATCAGGTGGAGTCCAACGATCCCAGGCAAGGTCTACGCGGTTGCTCAGTATTCTCTTATTCAAAATACAGGCAATGGTGGACTTTACGTTAGTACCGACTACGGGGTCACATGGGCGATAAAGAAGTTCCAAGACACATCGCTGTATGCCCTTGAGGTATTCCCTACCAAGAACGGAGACGAGATATTTGTTGGTGGCTCTCAACTTTCAATCACCAGCCCCGCACTAAAGGGTGATTCAATTGTGTATCGCTCAATCGACGGTGGAACCACCTGGCAAGACCTCAGTAATGTAGCATGGGTAGAAAATGAGCTCAATGAAGTGGTTGCGAATGTTTGGGGATTTGCTCTCGTAAAAGTTGGAGATCGCCAAGAAGTACTCATGGCCACTGAAGTTGGAGCTTATCGTTCGGCATCTGTAACCTCTGTTACAGAAGGCGGTCTATCAACGAAGCAGATGCAATTGCTTTCCTCCGGTAGTTCTGTTCTTGTTTCGATGCCTGAAAACGTCGCAGAATGTTCCTATGCAGTTTCTACGATCCTTGGTCAGACCATTTCGATGGGTACACTACGGGGAGTCGGAGTCCAACGCATAGATCTGTCTGCGTACCCTATGGCCCCCTACCTCGTTCGTGTGTTTTCCGGCGAGCACTCCGGAGTCATCCTCACTTCTCGTTAAATGGGCTTTGTAATGGCAAGAATTCTCTTCATCCTGTCGCTGTGCATTGTTGCTCATCCGTTGCTTGGACAGAATTGGAGACTTCTTCATCCAGTGTTGTCACACACCGTTGTGATTAATCCGCAGAACCCACAGGTATTGTATATCGGCAATTGGGCCAACCAGATGTATCGGTCTGATGACGGCGGTAAGTCATGGACTTTGCTAGAGCTAGGGAACACATCTGCGACAAATTTCATTTCGAGTGTTGTTGCTTCCTCTCTTGATACGAACGTTCTTTTGGCCGGGGGCTTTGGATTTGACGGTATCAGCCGAAGCGTGGACCGGGGTAAGTCGTGGAAGCGCGCGCTTAATGATGTGAACAACGCTCGCATGTGGTTCATCTCTGAAGCGATCATCGAGGATAATTCTCGTCCCGGAGTTTTTTATGGGGCTCGCGGCTCTACAAATAATGGCGTGTGGGAGAGTACGAATAACGGTCTAACGTGGGATAGCATTGCTGTGATTCCATCCTCCGTTACTACCTCACTATGTACAATTGCTCAGCGAAGAGATAGCTCGAACATCTTCTTTCTTGGCTGTGAAGGGGGCGTTATCATGCGCTCAGATGACCGTTGCAGGACGTGGCGTCAAGTGCCGGTTTTGCGGGGTGGACTACGCATCAAGCTCGATTCCGAGATACCGAAGATTGTCTTTTCTGTCCGATATCCCCTTCAGGGATATGCTCCCGTTGCCATCTCGGATCCTAGTGGGATCTCCGACAATGGCGGAATTCTCATGACCACTGATGGTGGTGCTACGTGGGATAGAATGGCGTTTGCCGACACGAGTTTTTGGGCATGTGATACACGCGAAGGTCTAGACGGGAAGGACGATATCTTCATTGGCGGGTTCAGGACGTCCAACCGACCTACTGCCATCAAGGGCGACAGTCTTGTATTCAGGTCAAGCAATGGCGGCGGCATCTGGTCCCGCTATGAGAACATCCCCTGGGGCCAGAATGATATCGGCGACACGATAAGGAACGTTTGGATTCTCCGTTATGAACCAGTCTTGAAGCGCATGTATATGGCCGCTGAAACGGGGCTCTTTGTGCTTGATGAAGCTACATCAATCAACGACCAACCAGCTGTGGCGTCGCATGAGACCCTAAAGATTTCGACCTCACCGGAAATGCTGACGGTCTCAGACCTCGACGCAAACGACGATCACACCACATGGACAATGTATTCAATGACTGGTGTGCGTATTGCTGGCGGAGCGGTTACAAATCCGGAGGTACAACTGATCTCAACAGCTTCCTTAGCTTCTGGAGCCTACCTCCTTACATGGGGCTCTGAGCGACGTTTTCGCACGGCACAGATCATGATCACAAGGTAGATTCTAGCTGTCAAGCACTACTGTGTTTGTCAATACTCCAAGTCGGTCAACAGCGCACGTCACAGCATCTCCTGGCTTGAGCCACCATGCCGGGTCATAGACTTTCGACCCGTTGAGCTCTAGGAAACAGCCGGTACCACAGGTTCCACTACCGATTACGTCGCCGGGGTAGAGCGTTACTCCATAGCTCGCACGCTCGATGATCTGAGCAAATGTCCATGACATGTCTTTGACATTGCCTGCTGAGACGTGGATCCCATTGATAACAGTCGACATGGCAAGATCATACTGATTGCCTTGTGGAGTAGACGTAGTGACATCTGCCAGTTCATCCAGAGTCACGAGCCACGGTCCGATCGAGGTCGCAAAGTCTTTACCCTTAGCCGGTCCAAGATTCAACATCATCTCTTTCATCTGCAGGGTCCGAGCGCTCCAGTCATTCATCACCATAAGCCCGGCTACGTAGGAGTCGGCTTCTGATGCTTTAATGTTTCTTCCTTGCTTACCTATAACGATGGCGCATTCGAGTTCAAAGTCAAGCTTGTCGCAATGCAAGGGTTGAACATGAACATCTCCAGGACCGAACACCGCCTGATGATTGGTGAAGTAGAATATCGGAATTTCATCGAATTCAGGGATCATCTCTACGCCACGGTTACGTCGAGCTGCTTCCACATGTTGGCGGAATGCATATCCGTCTCGCATCGATGTTGGATGAGGCACAGGAGCGCAAAGCGTGGTTCCCTCAATTGGAACCGAGAGTCCTTGTTGTGCCTCACCGCTAACGGTTGTGAACCACGAGATCAACTGTCGCACGTCGGAAAGAGCCCCTTCTCCATACCGTAGAAAAGTATTCATTTCCGATGGCATGCTGGAACATTGCAGCGTAAGCGCACTGGCAGCAGCGTGTGCTCGCTTAAGATCCATGATTCGATCACCAACAATCACTCCTGTGCGTTCGGTAGAGTTTGCGAGATAGGTAACGAGTTTCATAGTTACGGGGTTACGGGGTTACGGGGATACAGGGTTACGGGGTTACGGGGTTACGGGGTTACGGGGTTACAGGGTTACGGGGTTACGGGGTTACAGGGTTACTGCAAAGATAGTGCTAACGAAAAACAGAAGGCTGAGCTAGGCACAACCTTCTGTTTAGGTAAGAGGCTTTTACAAGCACAATCGATGATCAGCGGCCCAACGCGTGACGTAGGGAGAGTGTTCCTACTGTGCCGAACCCAATGAGGAACATGAGTTGAAAAGGAATGGCGGCTATTTCTAGGTAGCTGATGGATGTTGCAATGCCAAACACGAAGTACGCAGCAAGACCTAGTTCAATCACAACGATCCAACTGATCTTCTTTTGCACGTATCGATTCTTCTTGAACGTAACGTCATTGCGCTCTATGGCAAACTTTGGTGTGCGCTTGAACTCTGTTTTCTTACCAATGATCGCTTCAAACACGGCGCGGGTATTATTCACCGCGAGTCCCATTGAGCCGGCCATAAACACAGGGAAGAGTAACAGTCTGCGTTGCCAATCCAAGTGAATTGCACGCTGTGCATACATGTAGAATAGGAACGTAGAGATACTCGCAAGAACGAAAATCGACATGAAGCTAAAGAACGAATCATAGCCACCTACTTCATTCTTGATCATCACGATCGGCACATTCAGAAACGCGACGAGCATAATGAATGGGAAGACGATATTACTAGTGAGGTGCACAGTGCACTCAAGCTTGTGCTTAAGAGAGAGGCTGCTCTTCCATACAGAAGGAAGAAGTTTTTTTGCCGTTTCTACGGCACCCTTGGTCCAGCGGAACTGTTGCGTCTTGAGGGCATTGATGTCCGCAGGAAGTTCGGCTGGGGACGTCACGTCATTGAGGAACACGAAACGCCAGCCACGAAGTTGAGCACGATATGAAAGGTCGAGGTCTTCAGCAAGTGTATCGCTGTGCCAGTTACCTGCATCTTCGATGGTTTGCTTACGCCATACACCAGCCGTGCCATTGAAGTTGATAAAGAAGCCTGCCTTGTGTCGGATCTGTTGTTCAATAACGAAGTGACCGTCGAGTGCAAGCGCCTGTGCACGCGTAAGGAAGGAGAAGTCTTCGTTGAGATGCTCCCAACGCGTCTGCACCATTCCGACTTTGTTGTCTGTAAAGTATGGGATGGTCTTCAACAGAAAGTCAGGATGCGGCACGAAGTCTGCATCGAAGATCGCGAGGAACTCGCCCCTTGCTACTGCCAGACCATCTTTAAGCGCACCAGCTTTGTAGCCTTGACGGTTAGTGCGATGAATATGCTTTATGTCGAACCCCTCCTTGCGGAACCGCTCTACAAGGCGCAATGACAATTCAACTGTCTCATCCGTAGAATCATCGAGAAGCTGGATCTCAAGCTTTTCCTTTGGATACTCAATAGCACAGACGGCTTCAACAAGCCTGTCCACTACATACAGTTCGTTATAGAACGGTAGTTGGATGGTCACAAGCGGCAGGTCTTCTGTTGCTTGGATCGGCGCAACGTGAGTGACCTTCTGGGTCTTGTGATAGTAGTAAATCATCACCAGGCCATGAAGACCGAAGGCGAAGAGTACACAAAGAGAGAGGAAGTACGCAGCGAGGAGAAAATCTTCCATGGCTGGACGAGACCTGTAAATGATGAAGAGAACAGAACGTTGCTAGTTCGGCTCGTTCACCAGTCAGAGACAGAGGCCAGTAGTATGTCATCGGCAATACGTCTGAGGGCACGTTCTGCGGCAAGCCGCCGACCCTCCGTTGCATCAGCCACATTATAAACGTCGAAATTTTCGAACGTCTTTTTCCACACCACTTTGTTCTTGACAGCATCGAAGTATTCAGCTTCTACGGCTACCACGATTCGACGTTGATTCTCGAGATCCCCGGATTGAACCGTTACGATCTGATCCTGCACCCGAGTCAGGACCGAAGAGAGTCGAGCGTCGCCATTGTCCTCAACCAGTTGAACTGAGTTGTCACTTCGGAATCTGCGAACAAGCGTCTCCGTACAAAACTCCCGAAAGGCCGGATCCCCAAAACCGCTTCGGTCAATAACAGAAGCAACCGACATCGTGTGAATATGTTCTGGGACAGACCCGCCTCGAAAGGAGTAACATCCGGTAACAACTACCGCAAGTACAACCAAAGCAACAAACAAAAGTAGGTGTTCGACGGTGTGGCTCTCATGAAGGTTGTATGAAACGTTTTTCATCATGCAAGTTCCCCAACAAACGGGTTAGTTCTGCGCTCTGCGCCGATCGTAGTTGTTGGTCCATGACCTGGAAACACCTCATAGTCGTCGTCCAAAGCAAATAGGAGATCGCGGATCTTTGAAAATAGCTGCTCAGCGTCGCCCCCTGGAAGATCTGTCCTGCCAACACTACCATTAAAAAGAGTGTCACCAACAAAAACTCGTTTGGAGGCAACGTCAATGAAGCAAACGCCCCCCTCCGTGTGCCCAGGAGTGTGGATAAACTGCAAGGGGGCTCTCCCTTCGCCAAGAGACACGGAACCTGAATCGCCATGCAGCAGCGCAGCGTTGGGTACGGGGTCGATATCGAATGGTAGGGGCCAAAGGGAGTGCCCCATAGGGTCGAGGAGGCGATAGTTATCGGCCTCATGCACCACCACCTTTGCCCCAGTGGTCGTCGATAGATCAGCACAGTCCGCCGTATGGTCCCAATGCGTGTGCGTCAGCAGAACGTGGGAAAGCGTACACCCACTCCGCAGCACCTCCCGCAGTACGAGGTCCCTGCAGCCGTACGGAGCATCAACCACGTAGGCGGTTCGGCTATGGGCGTCACAGACGAGATAACACATGGTGGCAACGGGGCCACATTCAAAGGCATGTACGGTGGGCATAACCCGAAACTACGACGGGTTGAGAGAATCATTATCTTTGTTCATCTCGACATCAGGAGTAGCGATGATCCTCGACTATATACCGTTAATGATCATGATCGCCGTAGGGTTGATCTTTGGTCTGAGTAATATTTTTCTGGCTGAGAATCTCGGTCCGAAGAAAAGTACTCGGGCAAAACTTTCTACGTATGAGTCTGGGATGGAGCCGGTCAAGACCGCTCGTGAACGCTTCACCGTGAAATTCTACCTCGTAGCAATGATGTTCATCTTGTTCGACATTGAAATTGTGTTCATGTATCCTTGGGCCGTTCAGTTTCGAGAACTCGGGTACTATGGTCTAAGTGCCATGGTGCTCTTCATGGTTCTGCTATTCAGTGGTTACCTCTACGTCATTAAGAAAGGTGCACTCCGATGGGACTGAATGACCAGATCGCTCGCGACGGTTTTGTAACGACCACCGTGGAATCGCTCATCACGTGGGCGCAGAAGAACTCCCTTTGGCCAATGCCCATGGGAATTTCCTGCTGTGCTATCGAGATGATGGCCTTTGGTGGGCCTCGAGCAGACTCCTCGCGATTTGGTTCGGAGCGTTTCTCGTTTTCACCACGGCAAGCCGATCTCATGATCGTTGCTGGAACAGTGACGTACAAAATGTCATGGGTCGTAAAGAAGATCTGGGATCAGATGCCGGAGCCAAAGTGGTGCATCGCCATGGGCGTGTGCACGTCAACTGGCGGGATGTTCAGGTCCTATCCCGTTGTACAGGGAATCGATCTTTTTCTACCTGTAGATGCCTATGTATCTGGCTGTCCACCGCGTCCGGAAGCTCTTATGAAGGCGCTGATGTACATCCAAGAAAAAGTGGCTGAGTCTAAGCCACAGCTGATCAACCTTGGCAAGGATTCTGGTGACGTCCGTCGCTCCGATCTCATCGTAACACCGTAATGGTTGTTGCCGGAATCATGACGGGAACGTCGGTAGACGCGATAGATATCGCCGTCTGTGAAGTAACAAACGAGGGAGGCCGCCATTCGGTCTCCCTTTGTTCGTTTATAAGTCAGCCTTTTACAGAAGAAACATTAGAAGCTATAAAACAAGCTCTTGCCAGTACCGCGAGCATGGAGACGCTCTCCGATGTTCCATTTCTCTTGGCTCGTGATTATGCAACAGCCGTCCGTGCAGTGCCTCAGGATAAACCCATTGAACTCGTTGCCATCCATGGGCAAACGCTTTGGCATAATCCGCCCGTTTCTACGTGGCAGGCCGGGTGTGGCTCGGCTCTCTCTGCGTTGGTGGCCCTTCCCGTGGTCAATGACTTTCGCTCGGCTGACATCATATTGGGCGGACAAGGGGCTCCTCTTGTACCGATCTTTGACCATGCGATGCTTTCGTCTACGTCCCTGGACCGCGTTGCTTTGAACATCGGCGGCATGGCCAATGTTACTATTCTACCGAGGTCCGCTTCGCTCGAGAACATCAGTGCTTTTGACACAGGGCCAGGAAATGTCTGGATCGATACGGCCATTCGCTCAACGTTTGGAAAACGGTATGATACTGACGGACATGTAGCTAGGGCTGGTCGGATCATAGAGCCTATGCTAGCTGAATGTATGACCATCCCCTATTTTCAGAATGAACCTCCGAAATCTACCGGCCGAGAACTTTTTTCTGACAAGGAAGCACGACGTCTGATCACCAAATACTCACATCCCTCTGGTCCGCTCGAAGATGTGGTAACAACTATGACCGAGCTTACCGCTTGGTCGATTGCAGACCATATCGCTCGATATGCGCCCGCCACAAATGAAATCATCACTTCTGGAGGGGGCTCGCAAAACGTGTTTCTTTTGGAGCGATTGCGTTTCCATCTCCACAAATCTGGACTAAAGGCTGATCTTCAGGTTCACACACAATGGGATGCAAAAGAGGCAATGGCATTTGCCTACCTTGGGTGGCTTACATGCAATGGCCTACCAGGCAACGTTCCGACAGTGACAGGTGCCACACGCGCGGTTCCGCTTGGATCGATTTCGAAGGCATTTTAAATCTGGAGAACCATTCAGTGCTCTTCATGGTTTTGTAATTTTGTTGTCCAAAATATCTTCACTCAGGCATCACGCATGTTTACGCTCCAACTATCAGACACACACGAAATGATCCGAGACACGGCGCGGCAGTTTGCACGTGACGAAGTAGCTCCTTCGACGATCGATCGCGATAAAAACGGCATCTTCCCTACTGAGATCATCAAGAAGTTGGGGGAGCTTGGCTTCCTTGGTATGATGGTCTCGCCAGAGTGGGGTGGATCCGGTCTCGATGCTCTTAGCTACGTCTTAGCGATGGAAGAGATCTCTGCGGTGGATGCCTCCGTTGGAGTAGTATTGTCAGTGAACAACTCTCTTGTGTGCTGGGGCCTCGAGACCTATGGTACCGACGCACAAAAGGAAAAGTGGCTGAGACCTCTAGCCACCGGACAGATCCACGGTGCATTTTGCCTTTCCGAACCAGAAGCCGGATCCGACGCAACGTCCCAGCATACAACTGCAGAAAAAGTTGACGGGGGCTGGTCCCTTAGCGGCACCAAGAACTGGATCACGAACGGCACAACTGCTGGCACCTACTTAGTGATGGCGAAGCCGGAACTCCGGGATTCGAGCCTGGACTCAAGGAGGACAAGCTCGGTATTCGTTCCAGCGACACGTGCTCGATAGGACTAACGAATGTGTTTGTGCCCGATGATCAGGTGCTGGGCGATGTTGGCCAAGGATTTAAGATCGCCATGGAATCGTTGAACGGCGGCCGCATTGGAATAGCAGCTCAAGCACTAGGTATTGCAAAAGGTTCATTCGATGCCGCTCTTTTGTACTCTACGCAACGCAAAGCCTTTGGAAAACCGATCGCGGATCTTCAAGCGATTCAGTTAAAGCTCGCGGAAATGGCGACTCGTCTTGAAGCTGCACGAGTGCTCGTTTACAAGGCGGCCTACCTGAAAGACCAACACGGTAATTACATCAAGGCCGCAGCGCAAGCAAAGCTCCTTGCCTCTCAGGCGGCCGTCCAAAATGCTCTTGAGGCGATTCAGATCCACGGTGGCTATGGCTACGTCCGCGAGTACCTCGTTGAACGCTATTTGCGTGATGCCAAGATCACTGAGATCTATGAAGGCACGAGTGAGATACAACACATCGTTATCGCAAGAGAACTGCTTAAGGAAGTGTGCTAATAAGCTAGTGAGTTAGTGCCAAGACATTCCTGTTACCACACTAGCACATTAACTACGGCAGCCTGGCACCAAGCTTTACTTCCCAAAGTCGCTGATAGCGTGTGATGTTCCCTGAATTGTTCACGGAACGGGAAACATCAAGCATGAAGTATCGCATTGCTTCGGCGTCTGAAAGCACAGTAAACGGCACCGTTACCGTAATCGTGCTGTTACCGGCGAAGTCACTGATCTGACCTGATAGACGGTAACTGACATCGCTAAAGAGTTGACCCGAAACGGTGAGCCTCGACTGCGAGAGGTCGGAGCCTAGGTCAACCTGTGCAGATTGCACAAGACCGCCGATTCCACTCAATAGGTCGCCCAAGGCACTCGTAGCTACAGCGGACATGGCGCCATTGACCTCGCCGACAAGGTTCCCCTGACCTGACGAAACAAGCTCGTCCTGCGTTTTTCCAACCAGAATGAGCATGAGCGCATCGCCCGTGATTTTGGCTGAGTCACCCTCCTGCTTTCTATCTTGACGGTAAACAGACCACACAGCCGTAGGCTTCAGCTTTGTGCCCTTGATCACGACTTCAACACGGAAGTCTTCTTGCTTACCATTGCTCAATGTCCGGCGGTCTTTATAGACAGCCTTAAGATCAAGCGAAGGATCTGTCATGCCACCATTTGTAAAGTCAAGTGTACCGCTAGCGACAAAAGGCTTATAGAATTTATAGGTGGATGTTCCATCTTTTACGCGAACCTTCCCACGAAGATTCGTGGAATTGTCGACAAACCGTCCGGTGAAGTTGAGTGGGATCTTCTGATCCACCTGCTCCAGATCGGCAATAAGCAGTTCCAACTTCCCAAACACCATTGTCATAAGGGTTCGCCCCTTGAGATAGATGTTGAGATCGTAACGAAGAATGTCAACAAAAGAAGCCGTGGTGCTCTTTACGATCGATTCAATAGCGTCAACGACTGGACTCTGATCTCTCCTGTTCGTCACCGTGTCAGACGTTAATCTCGTGCGCCTCGTAGCGTCAACTACAGAATTGTAGCGCTTCGACGTATCGGATGTCCGATTGTACTCGAACGCTGTGTAGCGCGACTTCGTGGTGGATCGTTCTTGGGGAAAGAGAATGTCGGCATACAGAACGTGGATATCTCCTTCCAATACAGGCTGATCAAGTTTTCCAAAGAAGTGTATCGGCGCATTTCCGGTTGCGATGATCATATCCCCAAAGACCTTCGGACTCCGTGCTTGTGAACTCTTATTCAGTACCAAGATTCCCTTTGAACGCAGTTTGAAATCGATACTCTCTACGGCTAGGCCGTCGAATACCACAAGTCCGTTAGCATAGGCAACGCCATTCTTTCGATCGCGTTCTACATTCCGAACGACAACGGTATCTAGAAATAGGTTAGAACCTTCGAGATGTAAAACGCCATCGGCATTGTAGACAACGTTCGTCGCCGAGGAAAGAAAACTCGCATTCGCGAATCGTGCATTACCTCCAAGATCAATATTGTCGGGCGTGGTTCCTTTCACGGTGATCACTCCGTCGGCCACACCCTGCAAGCGCTCGATCGCTGGGAGGAACGGCTCAATCGCAGCCAACGCTAGCTTACTAGCCTTGAGCTCAACATCCATGGGGCGATTGTCAACAAAACGTTGCTTCACGCCTCTCAACCCCAGATCTACTGGCAGGTGCGTTACCTGTAGATCAAGCGTTTTGGACTGCGTAGCCAGCGCGGGATTGGCGATTGAAAGACATCCGGTGATGTCTTTGTTTTCGTGATGAAGCTTCGTGGCCAGTGTTCCTATGAGCTCTCCGTTATACTGAACTCCGCTAGCATTGATAGCCAGATCTATCACCGGCTGTTCCCAGGTGCCGTTAACACGGGCAGAAATATTCTTTACAAATCCATCAACAAAGCGAACCGGGTGCCCCTTTTCCAGATTCACAAATCTAGGAATGTTGGAAAGATCGAAATTCTCAACGTCCAGATTCAGATCGTCAAACTCATCCAGAGAGAAACGACCGTTTACAATCACGTTCTCAGCATAGCTGCGTTGCACGGCGAGGTCTCTGATGTTGAACGATGCGTCGCGCAAGGATATGCCTGCGGGCCGCAATGATCGCCACTCGAGTTTGCGAGCAGTATCCACTGCTACGTAAATAGAGTCGAACGTAAGATCAGTGGAGTCTTCATGAAAGCGTCCAGTCATGCGCACGCCGGCAGTGATCGAATTCACGTCCGCTCGGGCGCGTAGACGAATAAGGTCACGCTCAGTAGTGAGGTTGATGCTCGGGCGTTTAACGCGAATACCATTTACAACGAGCATCGTGTCGCATCTTCCAACAACCGTTAACTCGGCCACACGGGGGGATGTAGAAATGTCATACAAACGGATGGTACTCGAAAGATGCAAGGGATCACATTGGATCTTTAACGAGTCTGTCTTCACTGAAAGATCGGCTACGTCAAGTGTGTCAATCCGCACCACAAGGCTGTCTGACCCACTTCGAATAGCACCGCGAATCATTGCGTTTGCTGAGATGGACAATCCGGAAAAAAAGATGTTTACGGGCGACGCATCACGTAGGTCCACCATGAACGAGGCTTCTGCCGGGACGAGCGTACTACCCATGTGTTCAACGTATCCAGAAGTCGAATACAGATGTCGAATTCTTTGCTTCACGGCGTCCGCAGTTAGATTAACGGAAGCTGTTATAGCATCTATTAACGCGGAAGGAGCATAGGCACCCGATATTCTTGCCGTAAGAAAAGGTGCATCGACAGCAATACTTCGGACGGATCCATCTTTCACGATTTTGCAATTCAAGTCGAACGGCAGCAATGCTCTATCTTCAAGTGCAAACTCATCTATTCGTGCGCGTACGGACCCGAGAAGACTGTCTACGGTTGTTCCCTCTGCGTCGATATCTAAGGAGCCTGTAAAACGAGATGGCAAGGATTGAACTTCAAGAAGGTCAGCAAGGTTCAGAGCTGAGAAATTCACATGACCTGCATAGCGCAGATGGTTCACATCTGCAGCGTTCATCGTACCAGAAACACCAACGATTCGATCATCCGGGGTCAGTGCGTATTCGTCAACGGTGTCGCGTCTAAACGGTGTTACGTCTGCGAACAACGTGTCGATGGACAAGCCCCCTGCCCCATTAGCTCTCAGAACGAACTGAGCTCTTCGCACAGGACGGCCGAGCACGGTGCTTCGGTCGAGGTCGCACTGATAGGTGCCTTCCATATCCTGCAGGGTTACACCTTTACCATGGATGTTGACACGACCGTTGATCATGGTGGCCATGCTGGAATCGGCAAAGACTGCAAGATCACCCTTTTCGACTCGCATATCCACCTTATACCCAAGTCTCTTTTCAGCGAGATACAGTGTAAGCGATCCATCAATGCGCCCCGGACGATCGGATCCATGAGCCTCAATCCAAAGAGAATCTGCCGGATGCCCGCGTATATGGGCATTCTCAATCGTAGTGGTCTCAAGGAATGGTAACTCGGGAAGTTCCACGAGAAGAAGTCGGCGACGGATATTGACATACTGAGCATGGGAGTCATTGATCAGAATATCCACTCCAATGTTCGGTCCATCGATACCGGTTAGCTTCACCGAACCCTTCACATGATCTATGCCAGCATGAAGGTCGATATCATCGATGTTCATTTTCGCGCCATAGAACGACGTATGCGCTTTCAATGAATACGAGTCGGCAAACTTCACGTCAGGCACCACGAATGCGATGTCCGGTCCCCAGACGCTATCGACGTCAATGTCACCGATGATTGGATGAAGGGCGAGCAGAGAGTCATTGATTCCGTCTCGGAGAACATCCACGCCATCGATACGAGCGCTCAGAGCGAGTTCTGTATGGGCCAGCTTGATTGCAAGTGTTTGAAGATCGAGACCCTCCGGCTGAATACGTCCGGCAAGAGTAAGCTCCCTCAGGTCGATCGTTGGCGTGTACTGATCATAGAAGCTCAGATGATTGATCGCAAACGAGTAGTCTTTTTCAACGAGTGCTATCCGCAGCGCTGCGCGCAGCTCCAGTGCTTTCAGTGTGAGATGCGTTGGATCGAACTGAGATCCGTTACCACGCGACGTGGTCCGATCATTAACAGTACATTCACCTTCATTGATCGAGATCCCTCTAACGCGGATCACGAGATTGGGAGGGGGCGAGGAGACTGTATCAGTTGACGGTTTTACAATCCGTTCGATGTTCCACAGACCGTCGTTGGATCGTATGACTTTAATTCGAGGACGGACAATGTCAACGTTGTTGATTGCCAACGTGCGTCCAAGCACCGCAGCAAGGTCGTAGGAGACGGAGAGTTGATCTGCTTCTAAGAACGTGGTACCGTTTGCGTAGAGTTGAGGATGCTCTAACACGATACCTCGGAAGATGTCGAGTCGCACATCATCACATGCTACCTTGCCTAAGAGCTGCTCATTCAATAGGCTAAGCACTTGAGTCTTCATGAACGAACGAGCCATGTCCGTTTGAGCAAGTAGCACAATGAACGCCGACGCAATGATTGTGATCCCGGTCAACCGATATACCCAACGCAATAGAAAACTCGCAGTTCGCCGCCACCATGGGCTGCGAACTACGAGTTCTTCAGATGTCGTTGGTTTCTCGATCATTCACCCTGCGCTTTAGAGTATCTAGCATGACCAGAGGCTTCATTCAGAAGTTCCACATGGCACCAGGTTTTGCCCAGATCGGTCACAGCATCGAGCAATCCGATCACATCTTTACGTGTGATAGGTGCGTCGGCAATATATCTGCAGCGGAAATGGTCAACGAGGAGAATGTCCGGCATTGGTCCCGGCCACACTTTTGTTCCACGATTGGAGAGCATTCGAAGTGTAAAAGGGCCAACTGTCTCTGGCATAGTCGGTAGACCTCCTCGGTGCTCTACAAAAACATCTGCGCCACGAAGTGTCCATTCCTCATCGATCACTTCTGCTGCATGGAATGCTGGAACCGACATTGTTACGGGCGTCATGTCTACATCGTGATTTGGATGAAGGCGCGCGATAACGGCATCGGTAAACTCTTTCGTAGATGCACTGCCTCCTAGGTCGCGGGTCTTAACTCCTGAAGCCAACGTTGCCGTAAGAGCATCTTGGATCATTTCAGCGTGACCAACGTGTCCCATGTATTGCAACATCTGCACTCCTGAAAGGAGTATCGCTGTCGGGTTGGCAAGCCCCTTACCTGCAATGTCCGGTGCTGAGCCATGAACGGCTTCGAATACTGCACATGTTCGACCAATGTTTCCGCCCGGGGCAACGCCAAGTCCACCGACAATACCCGCGCAAAGGTCACTGACTATGTCGCCATAAAGATTTGGCAATACGAGGACATCAAATTGCTCAGGACGAGACACGAGCTGCATACAGCAGTTATCGACAATGATGTCACTAGCCTCAATGTCCGTGTATTCAGCCGCTACTTGACGGAATACTTCCAGAAAGAGTCCGTCCGTGATCTTATGAATGTTGGCTTTGTGAACACACGTTACTTTTTTGCGACCAAGCTTTCGTGCTTCATCGAACGCATAGCGGATTGCCGCCATTGAACCCTGGCGCGTAATGAGCTTTAAGCACTGTGCTACGTTTGGCGTTTGGAAGTGCTCAATACCTGCGTACGTGTCTTCCACATTCTCGCGAATGATGAGGATGTCCACTCCACTAAAGCGCGTTTCAACTGCAGGCATCGACTTTGCGAGTCGAACATTAGCATAGAGCTCAAGTCCCTTGCGGATGGTAACGTTCACGCTTTTGTGTCCGCCGCCAACCGGTGTGGTCGTTGGACCCTTCAGTGCGATCTTGTTTCGAGTGATGCTTGCAAGCGTCTCAGGGGGCACTCCATTTCCAAACTTTTCTATCGCTTCAAGTCCTGCGATAGCCTTTTCCCACGTCACAGGCACCTTTGCTGCCGCGAAGACCGCAACAACACTGTCACAGATCTCCGGACCAATTCCATCACCTTCAATCAACGTAATCGTCTTCATTTGCCCTCTATTTTGATTTTTTATGCTATCGGTCTAAAGCCCGACGTTAGTTCTTTCGCCTTTTCGCCCTTTCGCCCCATCGGGCTAAAGCCCGATGCCAGTCTTCTCTTACACCATTTCCACAACCACGGCAGAAGCTTCACCTCCACCAATACACAGGGTTGCTAAACCGTACCGCTTACCTTGACGCTTGAGACCGTACACCAGGGTAGTAAGGATCCGAGCTCCACTTGCACCAATTGGATGGCCAAGGGCTACTGCCCCTCCAAAAGCATTGATCTTTTCGCGCGAGATACCAAGCTGTTCCTTTGCCGCAAGAGCTACTACTGCAAATGCTTCGTTGATCTCAAAGAGATCAATGTCTGCCAGGGTTAAACCAGCCTTAGCAAGAACATTCTTAATAGCTTCCACGGGAGATGTAGTAAACCACATTGGATCTTGTGCGAACGATGCCTGTGCTATGATCTTCGCCATCGGTTTGAGGTTATGAGCTTTAACCGCCGCCTCTGAGGCAAGGACAATCGCAGCTCCGCCGTCATTGATCGTTGAAGCATTCGCGGCAGTTACCGTGCCATCCTTCTTAAACACGGGCTTGAGTGTTGGGATCTTTTCAAAATTGACTTTTGTCGGTTCTTCGTCTGAGTCAATCGTTACGTCCCCTTTTCGCCCCTTAACCACCACTGGCACGATCTCATCTGCGAACCACCCGTTTTTTTGAGCCTCTTGAGCGCGAGAATAGGACTCGATCGTGTATTCGTCTTGAAGGTCACGTGTAAAACCGCATTCTGATGCACAAAGTTCGGCTGCATCCCCCATTGGAGCCTGGTTATAGACGTCCCAGAGGCCGTCCCACTGCATCAGGTCTACCATCCGGGCATTGCCGAATTTGACCCCTTTTCGTGAATCAAGCATTGCGTGAGGGGCATTTGTCATTGACTCTTGCCCACCCGCGATCACGATCTGTGCGTCGCCACAGCGGATAGCCTGATCCCCGAGCATTACGGCCTTGAGACCCGAGCCACAAACCTTATTGATCGTCATTGCAGGAACGCTACTTGGAAGGCCAGCGAAAATGGTGGCCTGCCTGGCGGGAGCCTGGCCAACGCCGCCCGTAAGCACGTTGCCCATAATGACTTCACTGATGGCATCTGGAGCTACGTTTGCACGTTCAACTGCAGCTTTTATGGCTATTGCGCCTAGTTGGGGGGCACTAAAGTCACTGAGGGAACCCAGAAGAGAACCGATCGGGGTTCGTGCCGCTGAAATGATGTACGTCATGATTGTACCAAATAGAGGTGAGGGGGAGGAGGTTCAAAGAAAACTGACAACAAATTTACCACATTGACCAAACATGGGCTCGATTCCCTTTTCCGTGCATTGCCACTTCCGTATTTTCGCAAGTCTATTCTCAAAGCAGCTGTTTCTCCCATCGAGATCATAATTCGGATCAAACATGAACAAGGGTCGAATCGTTCAGGTCATCGGACCAGTAATTGACATTGAGTTCGGCGACGGCCACATCCCCGCTGTACTGAATGCCATCACCATTGATCGCACGAATATCGAGGACGGCACGCCCGAGGTGCTCGTCTGCGAGGTGCAGTTACACCTTGGTGAAGATCGCGTTCGCGCTATCTCCATTGACTCCACTGACGGTCTCGTCCGTGGTATGGAAGCTGTCGACACGGGTGCACCGATCACCGTCCCGGTCGGGCCAGGCGTCCTTGGCCGATTGATCAATGTCATTGGAAATGGCATAGACAACAAGGGGCCGATCGTTACCGAGAAGAGATGGTCCATTCACCGCCCTTCGCCAGCCTTTTCAACTCTCTCAACACAGAAAGAGATGTTCGAAACCGGGATCAAGGTTATCGACCTTATTGAGCCATTCACCAAGGGTGGCAAGACTGGACTATTCGGTGGTGCTGGAGTTGGTAAGACCGTTATCATCCAAGAGCTCATTCACAACATCGCCAAACAACACGGTGGATACTCGGTGTTTGCTGGAGTTGGAGAACGTACTCGTGAAGGAAATGACCTTTACCTTGAAATGACAGAGTCTGGGGTTATTGACAAGACAGCCCTCGTGTTCGGTCAGATGAATGAGCCCCCTGGCGCACGTGCACGCGTTGCGCTCACTGCGCTTACGATGGCTGAGTATTTCCGTGATGAAGAAGGTAGGGACGTGTTGTTGTTCATCGACAATATCTTCCGCTTCACACAAGCAGGTTCTGAAGTGTCAGCACTTCTCGGCCGTATGCCATCAGCTGTAGGCTACCAGCCCACGCTTGCAACGGAGATGGGTCAGCTCCAAGAGCGCATTGCTTCTACAGACCGTGGAGCTATTACATCTGTTCAAGCCGTTTACGTTC
>JAPLFN010000028.1:16512-26140 GCA_026390655.1 Candidatus Kapaibacterium sp. | reverse complement strand
TGCTACCACTGTTCTTAGTCGTCAGATCGCAGAACTTGGTATCTATCCGGCTGTGGATCCTCTTGACTCCTCGTCGCGTATCCTTGATCCGCTGATCATTGGTGACGAGCATTACAACACGGCAACACGTGTGAAGAAGATCCTTCAGACCTACAAAGACCTGCAAGACATCATTTCTATCCTTGGTATGGATGAACTTTCCGACGACGACAAGACGACGGTGTTCCGTGCTCGCAAGATCCAACGCTTCTTCTCTCAGCCGTTCCATGTTGCGGAGCAGTTCACAGGATTCCCAGGCAGATACGTGAAGATCAGCGACACGATCGCTGGCTTCAAGTCTATTCTCAATGGTGATGTTGACGAGGTGCCGGAAGGGTTCTTTAGTTACAAGGGAACGCTAGACGAGGTTTTGGAAGCGTATAAGAAGTCGCAGAACTAACATGGCTGATCACATTCTCACTGTAAGCATCGTTACACCGCGCACCACGGCTTTTGTGGGCTCGGCTGTGGCTGTTAGTGTGCCGGGCTCGCAAAGCCCCTTCCAAGTGCTTTACAATCACGCCCCGATCATCTCATCGTTGGATATCGGCGTACTGAAGATCGAGGATGAAAAGAATCACGTGTCGTTCTTTGCCACACGCGAAGGCTTCATCGAAGTGATGAAGAACAATGTGAACATTGTTGTTCAGGACATTTTGTCGGCTAAAGACGTTGACGTAGACTCTGCAGCCAGAGATCTTGAGCAGGCAAAGATCAAGGGTGATACTGACCCTGATCGTGCGGCTCGCGTTGTTGCACACAAGGAACGCCATTGGGCGGAAGCTCGCCTTCGTGCCGCTCGTCTGCAAAAGGAATTGCTGTGATCGAAAGACGGCCGATGTTAGAATCAAATATTAACGCCTGGTCGCAAGACCGGGCGTTTCTGTATGGGTTCATCCTTTGGCGCATCGGGCAAAAGCCCGACGTTAGTAACTCGTAACTAGTAACTAGTAACTAGTAACTAGTAACTAGTAACTAGTAACTAGTAACTGCTCATTAGCTTATATTTGCCAATGGCAATCGAAAAGATCCTCGGCGAAGGCATCACATTTGATGATGTCCTTCTGATTCCCCGCTATTCTGAGACGCTACCGCGAGATGCGGACACAGCTGCGTCGCTCACCCGAAACATCAAACTTCGAATCCCGATCATCAGCGCAGCTATGGATACGGTTACGGAGTCATCGATGTCCATTGCCCTTGCGCGTGAAGGGGGCTTGGGAGTGATCCACAAGAATATGTCCATTGAACGGCAGGCCGAAGAAGTCGACCGCGTTAAACGTTCAGAAAGTGGAATGATACGCAAGCCGATCACGATGTTTCGAGAGAACACCATTCGTGATGCGCAAGATCTCATGGCGAAGTACAAGGTGTCCGGATTTCCCGTTGTAGATGATACGAATCGTCTCGTTGGTATTGTTACGAACCGCGATATGCGGTTTGCCCTCAATGGCGATGAACCAGTCGCAAACATCATGACGAGCGAGGGGCTCATCACTGCGTCTCTTGGAACCACGCTCGAAGATGCTGAGCGCATTCTTCATCAACACCGAATCGAAAAACTACCGATCGTAGATGACGCCGGAATTCTCGTTGGTCTCATGACCGTGAAGGATATCTCCAAGAAGCAAAAGTACCCGATGGCTGCAAAGGATGACCAGGGAAGGCTTCTTGTGGGCGCTGGAGTTGGTATCGCTGTGGACACGCTTGATCGCATTGCCGCCCTTGTGGACGCCGGCGTAGATGTTGTACTCGTTGATACGGCCCATGGTCATACAAAGGGTGTGATCACTATGGTAAGCTCTATAAAGAGCAAGTATCCTTTCTTAAATGTAGTGGCTGGCAACATTGGAACAGGCGAAGGTGCTCAGGCGCTTATAGACGCCGGAGCCGATGCTGTTAAAGTTGGGATAGGCCCAGGCTCGATTTGCACAACACGTGTTGTAGCCGGTGTTGGAGTTCCGCAGATTACCGCCATCATGAACGTTGCTGAGGTCGCGTCACGTTCAGGCACTCCGGTTATCGCCGATGGTGGCATCAAACAAACTGGTGATGTTGCAAAGGCGATCGCTGCCGGCGCCGATACAGTCATGATCGGCGGAATGCTTGCCGGACACGAAGAGTCTCCTGGAGAAAAGGTTCTTCTTGAAGGCCGCGCTTACAAAATGTATCGCGGCATGGGATCTCTCGGCGCGATGAATCAGGGCTCTGCTGATAGATATTTTCAAGATGTTGAGGATGAGATCGCAAAGCTCGTTCCTGAAGGAATTGAAGGACGTGTGCCATACAAGGGCGATGTAGCAGACACGATTTATCAACTCGTTGGTGGCCTTCGAGCAGCTATGGGTTATTGCGGTTGTTCGACTCTTGCGGAGATGAAACGCGACGCTCGTTTCGTCCGCATGACGTCTGCCGGGCTTCGTGAGTCGCATCCGCACGACATAATTATCACCCAAGAATCACCTAATTATAACACTCGTTGATCATGGCATCATCCTCTCAGATAACATCAGCCAAAGAACGTCTTGCTGCTCTACGCAGTGAGATGAAAGCGCAGAAACTCGACGCATACATCGTTGCACACGTGCCGAGTTTGCGGTATCTGTTTGGCTTCTCCGGATCTATTGCCCTAGCTGTTGTAACCAGCCGCAAGGCATACTTCATTACCAGAGGTGATCATCAACCGCGATCCATGGAGTGCAATTGCGAAAAAGGGGCTTGCAAAAACGTGGAAGTCGGTTGGGTTCGATCCGTCGAAACACACGGTCTCAAACTTCAAGTCCGTTAAGAAAGCACTGAGTCCGGCAAAGCTTATTGAGGCCACCGGTATCGTTGAGAGTATTACCCGAGTAAAGAGCAGCGCCGAGATAAAGAGCATCAGGGAGGCAGCTCAGATCACGAGCATTGCCTACGAACGAATGCTTGGCATGTTGAAGCCGGGAATGACCGAACAACATGTTGCCACATTTCTCGCTTCAACAACACGTGAACTTGGCTCTGAAAAAGATGCGTTCGACATTATCGTTGTTTCGGGCACGCGCAGTGCAATGCCTCATGGCAGGGCAAGCAAGGCTGTGATAAAGAACGGCGATGTGGTTACGGTCGACTTTGGTTGTTGCATCAACGGCCTCTATAGCGACATGACACGGACGTTCTGTGTTGGTACGCCAACGAAAAAAGTTATGGATGTCTTTGGCGTTCTTTACGATGCACACATGACCGCATTAGACGCTGCAGTAAGTGGCGTTGGAGCCGCTGAGCTTGATGGTGCCGCTCGATCTGTGATCGAGAAAGCCGGCTATGGAGATTACTTCCGTCACTCACTGGGTCATGGGCTGGGATACGAGGTACACGAGTTTCCTCGTGTTTCATCTGCCAACAAGAGTGAGGCCATTCCAACGGGATGTGTTATCACAATTGAGCCGGGCATTTATCTTCCGGGTAAGTTCGGTATGCGCATTGAGGACGACGTTGTTGTTACACCGAATGGCCCTCAGATTCTGACAACGGCTCCACGCGAACTCGTGATCGTATAGGGAGTAATGGAACAGCATTCAGTCCTTGTATTCGCGTACTACTTTCCGCCCATGGGTCTTAGTGGTGTGCAACGCGTAACAAAGTTCGTGAAGTACCTACCGGAAAACGGTTGGCAGCCTCACGTAATAACTGCGGGTCCAACAGCCTATTACGCCCATGATCCGTCCCTGCTCGATGAACTAGAGGGAAGAGACATCGTCATCCATCGCACGTCCGGCACTGACCCGAACAGTCTTCTCAAGGACAAGGGTACATTAAAGATGCCGCGCGAATGGGTCCGGAAACTCATGCGTGCCGCAAGCGATACTGTCTTTATCCCTGACAACAAAAAGGGCTGGGCCAAACAAGCGCTCGTGCTTGCACGTGAGCTCGTGAAAGAGCATCACTTTGACGCGATCTTTGTGAGCGGTCCACCATTCTCTTCCATGATGGCTGCGGCGAAGCTCAGCGAGGAGACCGGCATTCCGCTCGTTGTTGACTATCGAGACTTATGGTATGGCAATCAATTCCATGTCTACCCAACACCATGGCATGCACATCGTCACAAGGCGCTGGAGCACGACGTGCTCGTGCATGCGTCACGCGTAACGGTCACAAATCGTCGACTTAAAGAGCGGCTTATAGCAACGTACAATCACTTGAATTTTGAAGATGTTGTGATCATTCCCCACGGATTCGATCCAGATGATCTCCAAGAAACGACTCCCACCGTGCGCAACGACGGGAAATTCCGCCTGACGTACACAGGAATATTCTACGACATCGTAACGCCTATCCCCTTTTTCAAAGCGGTCAAGAAGGTGCTTACAGAACGCCCGGAGATGGCTCTGGAATTGCACTTCGCCGGGATCTTACGCGATGAGTATGCAAAGGTCGCCAAGAAGTATGGCATTAGTGAAATCATTCACGACCATGGCTATTGCGCCCATGCCTAGTCTGTTGATCTTCTTCTGCAAAGCGATGCTTTATGGATGATGGTTGGTAACACACGCAATGCAGACACCATCTCAAGCGCAAAACTTTACGAGTATATGGGCACAAAAAAGCCCCTTCTCGTTAGCGTTCCAAGTGGTGCTTTGCGTATGGATGCTGAACGCTATGGGGCTTCATGGATCACTGAACCGGATGACGTTGAGGCCATTGCCACGTGTATCAACGAAATGTACGACGCGTGGAAAAAGGGGGCTCTCCCACGTCCAGATCAATCTGTTGTTGACGGGTTCGACCGCAGAGCGCTAACATCTCAGCTTGCACGTCAGCTAGCGCTAAGCACCCGCGTGTAGATTTCCTTCCGTTACGCTCCTACCACTCGATCGCGAAGAATCTCTGCGATGTCCCTGACCTTCACGGTGTCGATCATGTCCGCGGCCTTAACTCCATCAGTGATCATTGTGGTACAGAATGGGCAGTTCACGGCGATGGTCTGAGCTCCGGTTGCCAGGAGCTCGTTTGTACGAACCACATTCACACGATCTCCCATATGTTCTTCCATGAACATGCGTCCGCCCCCTGCTCCGCAACATAGGCCTCGATCCTTGGAGCGCGCTGGCTCGATGATAGTAAGTCCCGGCACGTTTTCAAGAGTTGAGCGAGGCGCTTCATATTCATCATTGTACCGACCCAAATAACAAGAGTCGTGGTAGGTGATCGCGTCGTTAGATGCCTTTGAACGGTCTATCACAAGCCGACCATTTGTGATGAGCTCTTGAATGAACTGCGTATGGTGTTGTACGTCAGCAACAAAGCCAAACTGCGGATATTCATTCTTGAGAGAATTGAAACAGTGTGGACACGTTGCAACGATCTTCTGCACGCCGTAACGCTGGAATGTCTCCACGTTCGCTTTTGTCAATGTGTCCGCGAGGTACTCGTTACCCGTACGGCGAGCAACGTCTCCAGTGCAGTTCTCTTCCGTTCCGAGAATGCGGAAATCCACGCCCGCGATCTGCATGAGCTCTGCAAAGGCTTTCGTTGTTTTCTTTGCTCGCTCGTCGTAGGAGCCTGCGCAGCCAACCCAGAACAATACTTCCATGTTCGAGTCTTCAGCGGCTGTCTTGATGCCCATACCTTCAGCCCAGTTTGCTCTATCGGCCTGACCGAATCCGCCCCATGGAACGGAGTTTGTTTCCATATTACCATAGACGTCGGGCAAAAGCGCCGACTCATCATTGAATGCTGATTCCATCATCACCATTGAACGCCTCATTCCAACGATGGCCGGGACGTGTTCAATATTCACTGGACATTCTTCCATGCATGCGCCACAGGTAGTGCAGGCCCACAATGCATCCGGGTTTATGTAGTCGCCAATGAGCTTCTTGTCCCAGACCGCTTGCTCTTCCGTTGTTAGCTCGCTCCCTGCTTCCTTCTTGAGGATAAGGGGCGCCTTATCGATCGTTCGATCATGAATCGCCACGATGATTCCGCGTGGATCGAGGACCTTGCCGGTTTGATTAGCCGGACATACGCTCGTGCATCGTCCGCAATGGGTACAGGTGTAGCCATCAAGCAATGTTTTCCAAGAAAAGTCCTCAACATCCACCACACCGAACTTCTCAACACCTTCGGCTTCAAAGTCGATCTTCTCAAGACTATTCGTGGGTGATAGGGGGCCAAGAAATACGTTAGGAATCGACGTTAACACGTGGAGGTGCTTGGAATACGGAAGGTAGTTCATGAACGCAAGAATGAGGATTGCGTGGAGCCACCAGGCGATCTCAAAAACAATAGCACTCGAACTACCAAGAACTGTATAGAGAGCAGCCCCTACCGGATGTCCGAGAGGTCGTATCGCCCATGAAAAGTCGTCGCCATGTACGGGCAATCGCAGTGCGTTCTGGATGAACAACGCAGAGACAATCGAGAAGATCGTGATCAGAATCATCCCAGCTTCAACCTTCTCGTGCTCAACTTGGAGACGACGAACCTTGGTCACGTAGCGACGCCACAGTGAAAGTATGGTGCCGATGATGATCAGGACACAGAAGAAGTCTGTGAGGATCGTGATCACAGAGTAGATCGGTCCAAGGAAGTTGAAAGACCAGCCCTCGTGGATTCCCTCCAAGATCATCTCCATCGCCGAGAACATAAGAACGAGGAATCCCCAGAAGATACCCGCGTGAATTGGTCCAGCCACCTTATCTCGCAAGATCTTACTCTGACCAAAGCCAACAACGAGCGTCATTCGGATTCGTTCAGAAAGCTGACCAAGTCGGTTGTCTGCCTTTCCGATACGCAACCAGGCCACTAAACGCAACGCGCTTCGTGTGAACAAGCCCACTGCTACGAGTAGGACAATGAAAAAGATGATGTTCTTGAGGTCCATGTTGTATTCCTATGCTTACGGCGAAGATACCAAACGCTAACTTTGCAGTCTGCGTTCACTATGGAGACTTCATGGGTCAGCTTGTCAGCGTCGATGTTGCTATGTCTGCCGTTCAATCCGGACACCGGATCTACCTGCACAGCGTGGCTGCGGCTCCGCAGACGCTCATAAAGGAGCTGATCCGACAGGCACCCCGCCTGCGCGACGTGGAGATCGTGCACCTCCATACGGAGGGGCCAGCCCCATACGCAGAACCACAGTTTGCCGAGAATTTCAGAGTGAACTGCCTATTCATCGGCGGAAACATGAGAAAGGCAGTCCAGGAAGGACGAGCGGACTACACTCCGGTCTTTCTGTCGGAGATCCCCTATCTCTTTAGAAGCAACATTCTCGATATCGATGTAGCGCTCATCAATGTGTCTCCCCCTGACAAGCACGGGTTCTGCTCTTTAGGGGTTACTGTGGAAGCTGCCCACGAGGCCCTTTTATCGGCCGAGATCGTCATCGCACAGCTCAATCCGAACATGCCCCGTACTCACGGGGACGCCCTTGTCCATATGGACCGATTGACGTACATGGTTGACGTTAACGATCCGATCTTTGAGGTACAGCCGCCTGTCTTGGGTGACATCGAGAAGAACATCGGTCGACATGTTGCATCGCTTGTTGACGATGGCGCTACACTTCAAATGGGAATTGGCGCCATTCCCGATGCAGTCCTTCACGAACTCCACCACCACAAGAATCTTGGTGTCCATTCCGAGATGTTCAGCGATGGACTTATACCTTTAGTTGAAAATGGAGTAGTGAACGGTAGACTCAAGACCATACATCCCAACAAGATCGTGGCAACATTTGTCATGGGCACACGCAAGGTTTATGAGTTTATCGATGACAATCCCATGGTTGCTATGTTGGATGTTGCTTACGTCAATAACCCAACAGTCATTCAACGCAATCCAAAAATGACCGCTATTAATAGTGCCATTGAAGTTGATCTCAGCGGTCAAGTATGCGCGGACTCGATTGGAACTGCCCCCTATTCTGGGGTTGGGGGTCAGGTGGACTTCATACGGGGCTCAGCGCTCTCGCAAGGGGGCAAGCCTATCATTGCCCTCCCCTCACGCACTTCGAGTGGTGTAAGCCGCATTACCACGCTCTTGAAGCCAGGTGCCGGCGTTGTGACGTCTCGAGCCCATGTACATTATGTTGTCACGGAGTTCGGCATCGCATTTCTTCATGGAAAAACACTTCGCGAACGGGCCGAGGCTTTGATACATATTGCACATCCGGATGAACGAGAACGCCTTGCCAAAGAGGCGCGCGCACAATGGAAAGTGTCGGTAAAGACTTAGTCGGTTAGGACCTAATTTCTACTATGATCAAACCTTCGATCGTTGTTATCAGCAGCAGTCTTGCCTTGATGGGCGGAGCAACCGACGTACGTGCCCAGGCACCGACCACACCCCTTTTTGTGGTGGACATTCTTGCCTTTCGGAGCAGGGTTGACGCCGTCACCACCCGAATGGATGTCTATGTGTCGGTTCCATATGAGCTGCTGCAATTCTCAGAATTTAACGGAACAATGGTTGGCGATTATTCGGTGACAACTACCTTTCGCGACACGACTGGCCGTAAGCTGTTTGACTCTACATACAAACGCTCTGTTGTGGAGGATGACTATGCGGTGACCAGAGGGAAGACGGGCAAGGCAGACAACGTTGTGAAACGTTACGAGCTAAGACCTGGGACGTATCGAGTTGAGTTTGTTGTACGCGACGCATTTGGCCACAGGGACCACTCCGTGACGAGGAAGGTGGTTGTTCCGTCATTAGCTCTTGAATCCGCAGATCTTAGCTCTGTTATGCTCGCAAGCGACATTGAACAGAAGAGTGATCGATTCACGATCGTCCCCTATATAGGCGATGTTATTTGGTCTAACGAGTTGACACTTTTCGCATTCGTTGAGATCTATCTTCGGAGCGTGCCACGCCGGTGCGCTGTTGCTTGGAACATTACTGCAACCGATGGCAGAACTCTCGCTCAGGGCATGGGCGAGCCATTCAACGCCGACAAACGCACCATGCAAGCTTTCGTACCTCTGATCGTTCCACAGCGTCTGATTCCTGGCTCGTATTCTCTTCGACTCCGGTTGCACGAAGCATCTGCCAACGATATCGTGGACACTTCCACCGTGCTTGCGGAGCGGTCCAGACCCTACATCGTTCCTCGATCCATGACAGGCTCAGTTCTTAGCGACGTTTCTCGTGCGATCAAACAGCTCATTTATGTAGCGGATCAGAACGATATTGATCTGATCCAAGGAGGAGCAACAGAAGCCGAGCGTCTAACGCGATTCGAAGACTACTGGAAGAGACATGACCCAACTCCTGCAAGCGTTCGTAACGAAGCGCTCGAAGAGTACTACTCGCGGATCGAACAAGCTAACCGTCGGTTTAAGTCATATACTGAAGGTTGGCTAACCGATATGGGTAGAACGTACATCGTGTTTGGTGAACCCACGAACATTGAGAAGTTCACAGCTCAAAACGGTGTTTCGCTCGTGGTTCGATGGACATACCCGAACAACACAACGTTCACCTTTGAGGACAACACGGGGTTTGGTGACTACCGATTGCGCTCCGCATTCCCCGTTACCGCCAAGTACGTCTATCGTCGGTAGGGGGCTCCTTCCGTAAAAAGAAAACGGCCGCCTCGCTAGTGCGA
>JAPLFN010000028.1:0-16482 GCA_026390655.1 Candidatus Kapaibacterium sp. | reverse complement strand
CGCTAGTGCGAGACGGCCGTTTGTGTTTGTACTTCTTTTAGAATTAGCGAACGACCATCACTGTAAGCACAGCGCGATCTGATCCGTTCGATGCAACGATCGAGTACGTGCCGGAAGCAAGTGCGGATGAAGCGATCGAAACAGATTGTGTGCCATTAATCGAACCGTCGAACAACGTAGACACCGTACGTCCGGCTGCATCAACAACCGTAATTGCGATGTTACCGTTGCCCGAAACACGTACAGACGTATTGTCCGTTATTGGATTCGATCCAACAAGCTTCATACCGATTGCACCGGTTTCGCTTACAACATCTGTTTCAACACTTGTTATAGAGCTGGAACCGCGAAGCTGAACGGTAGGCGGCGTATCTGCATTCGAAGTGAAGTTGAGCACCGCGCCGAAGATATTCTTTACCGCACTTGGCGCAAAGGTCACCTTGATTGTGTGCTTGGCACCTACGGCTATCTTGATCGGATTGATGCCAACCGGACCACCTGCAGAGACGTAGAACGACGCAGCATCCGCACCTGTAAAGTTGAGAGCAGAGATTGAGAGTTCCGCCGTGCCTGTGTTTGTGATCTCAACAGACATGTCCTTCATCAAGTCAACTTCTACACTACCAAAGTTCAAAATGCTCTGGCTAACGGAGATACTTGGCTTACCAGCTGTAGTGTTTAGCAACCAATCAAAAACATTACCAACAAGCTTCTTGCGTTGAACAGCATCTGACATAACCTCGGTGCCGATGGAGCTATAGACGAGTCGTCCACCGTACGTAGGCGACACACGGACCATACCGATATTCGCCGCGAGGTTATCCATGTAAAGGACAGACTTTGCCAATGAACCAGATGTCAGCTTCATTATGTCAGTAACCGCTTGGTTGTAAAACGGCCAAGCCTGACCATATTGATTACCCGTAAACGCGACACCGTCGCCAATTGGATCTTTTGCAACACCCTTCACAGGAATAGGAAGAAGGTTGATCTGATTTCCGTTCTGTTGAGCGCGCGGCTCGCCTTTGACAAACTCGATACCGACCACGTTCTTATACCAAGCGCGTGTTGCATCGAACTGAACATTTGTAGGGTATTGTACATAGACTGCCGTCATACCGGCTTGTGATTGAACCCATACACCCTTCTTCGCCTTCAACATGTCTTCGATCGACGTAAGCAGTTCACCGCGGATATTGAGCCAATACGCGTCAAATGAAAACACTGCAGCACTAAAATCTGACATCGGGTATGAATTATTGAACTCAGCTGCGTAAGGCATGTACACAACATCTTGGAAATAATTCGGTAGCTCACCGGCAGCTATTTGTGTGGTTGTTGGACCTTGGTCTGCGAACCCGTAGTAGTTGACGATCTTTCCGCCATTTACAAGGTAGTAAACCGGGCTAACAGCCTTGCCAAGGCCGTCATCGCCGGCTAGAGCAGCCTCAACGCCCACCATGACTGAACGAGTGCCGGCCTTGACGTTAATTACCGCCGAACCGCTTCCGTTGGCGGGAATTGTGAGCGATGTTGGGGCAACAGTTGCGGTAATACCTGCTTGACTGAGGAGGTCAGCACCCTTATCGACAGATTGACAACGATAGGAGCGCTGGTAGGGTTAGTAAGTGTAATGCTCTTGTTGATTTCTGCAGAACGATCAACACGCAAGTACTTACTACCCGGAATTGAAAGGCTCAAGGCAGTCGCCTTCGGATATGAATAGTCTACCGGAACGGTAGAGGTTTTCGAGAGGCCTGCCTGGAGCACTTCGCCCTGGTTTGGCTGGCCCGGATCTGATTGAATCCAAACCGCGACGTATTGCGCACCCTTCGTCCAGGTATCGGTCACACCAATACTAGGCGAAAACTCATACGTGCGCTCTTCCATAGCCGCTTGCGAAAATGGCGTTCCTTTACCGGACGGATACATTTTGTTCATTACGTCATAGAACTCTTTTTCGCCATTGGTTCCAGGAACTGTAGGCCAGATGACGTGGCGGGATACCAAGGCAAAGTGCATTGTCGCGTTATTTAATGCGCGGTCTGTCTTTACCTTGACAAGAATCTTCGATCCACTCTGTGTGACATCGATCTTGATAAAAGAGGTCGGAGGGACAGCACTTAGAGCATTCTGAAGTTCAGCGGCACCGTTAGAAAGAATGTTAACACCAGCCGTACCACCGACGATCACAAACGGGGCCGAATTGACGCCGTAAAAAGCACGACGATCCTCACCGTCCTGTGGATTCTCTGCATTCCATGGGTCTCCCGCGACAGGAATAGGCACGTGATAACGCACGGAGATCACACCCTTCTCAACGGAAATCGCGGCGTTGAGAATCGGTGCAGCACCTGCGCATGGTCCACACGTAGTGCTTGTGAATTCTTCAACAAATTTTAAGCGCGTATAAGCGCCCGTTGTCTGTGCATCCATCGAGGATGCAAGCACGAGTGAAATCGCACATAGCAGCAATGTGCTAATGAGTGACCGTTTCATCATTATGACTCTCCAAGGTTTAAACGAAAATGAGGTACAATTCAATCGGGGCAAGTTACGGCGTGTCAGGATAACCTGACACAAAAAAGGGTCGCTTTTTTAGGGCGACCCAGGAAATGACACGATACCAGAAGAGAAGTTACAAGCGATTAACGGCCCTTTTTCTTGCTGTCGTTGTTGGGTCTGTTGAGCCCCTTGCCGTTCTTGTTCTGCTGAGCCGACTGACCAGGAATGGATTTGCCTTGAGCCCCTGCCATTGCCTGAGCCTCGCTCATCTTCTTTTGTAGCCAAGATTCCTTTTTAGGCATCTTTTTGAGGTCGGCAAGGGTCAGTTTATTCTTCGCAAACTTTGTCTGGTAGATCTGCTGGGCAATGGCTACCACGTTGAAGACGAAATAGTAAAGGTTGAGGCCCGAAGGGAGCGTAGAGAACATGAGTGTGAGCATCACGGGCATGAGGTAGACCATTGCCTTCTGGCGTGGGTCTGTTACCGCCTGTTTCTGCTGAACAAAGAGCGTGGCTCCCATCAGGAGAGCGAGGCCGGAAAACTTATCGATGTTGAAAAGAGGCAGCTTGAATGGCAGGGACAGAATCACGTCCGGTACACTCAAATCAGTCAACCACATCGGTAGAAAACTGGCCTGGCGGAGCTCAATATTGAGGTTGAGAACGGCGTAAAGTGCATAGAGGAAAGGCATTTGCAAGAGAAGGGGCAAACATCCCCCTGCTGGATTGATGCCATACTCGCTGTAGAGCTTCATCATCTCTTGCTGCTGCGTTTGATTATCGTCCTTGTACTTCTCCCTGATCTCGTTCATGAGCGGACCGACCAACTGCATCTTCCTAGCAGACTTCATTTGAGTGATGCTCAAAGGGTAGAGCAGCGCCTTCATGAGCAATGCAAACAAGATGATGGCTATACCGTAGTTTGGGATCCCAAGGTGGATAATTTTGAGGGTAGGGAGCATGAAATACTCACCGATCGGCTTTACGATCCACTTCCAGCCGAAGTTCATTATACCCGTAAGTCCATACGTTGCAAGGGTATCGTATTGCATTGGACCAACAAAAAGCGTCATACCCTGCTTGTAGGAGCCCCCTCTATACGGCAGTTTATACATGAGCGAATACTGCTCTGACGAACCTTCATTTGGCTGACCGTACTTTACACCCTTGTAGAACACTGATCCTTCGAATCCTTTGGGAGGAATAAGGGCCACGGCAAAATATTTGGATCGAGTAGCCAGAAAATCGATCGTACCATTCGCGTTCTTTTCTGTGGGTGCATTGAAATCCTTTGCGTCGAGCTCATCAAGGTCTCCATTTGTGGAAACGATTGCGACGGCATTGTTGGATTCATCGACGCTGCTTCTTTCTTGGTAGCGAATGCCATGAGACCACTCGAGGTTTACGAACCGATTGGTTTGTGGGATCTCGGCTTCCATGCCATCGAGCGCTAGCTCTGTTCCTACGTCATAGTGATCGCCCGAGAATGTATAGGTCCTCGTAATCGTCCCACCAGAGATTGTCCTAGCAATAGCATGAATAGTAATGCTAGAACCACGATCAACGCGAATACTGTCAGCTGCCACATCCCATGTGAAAGGAATGGACTTCGCTTCTACTTTCTTACCGTTCATCGCTCTGAATGAGAATCCGAACTCATACGCGCCAGGCTGGATGATGTCCACGCGAGCAGTTGAGTCATTGTCCTTATACCATGGTCTGTAATTCGAGAGCTGCCACGACCGTACCGTGCCACCCTCAGAACTTAGTCTGATTCGGTAAAGGTCAGAAACAATCGTAAGGGTACGACCTGGTGCCGGCTGAAAGGCCACAGGCGGTGCATCCGGAACTTCAACGGTTTTCTCTACCTCGCGTTGTTCCGTCTTCTGCGCCGTTTGCTGAGGAGTAACGTCACGTTTCGTTGTGGAGCTTTGGAAAAAGATCCAGACACCTACCACGAGAGAAATGAGAATGACGCCAATAAGGGAGTTTCTATCCATGATACCTTAGATCGAATGCACGTGATCGTGATGAGAATGACCGTTGGCCGGAGGAACAGGGTCGTGACCGCCACGGTGAAAGGGATGACATTTTGATATGCGTTTGATTCCCAACCATGTTCCACGTACCGCACCGTGAACCATCACGGCATCAAGGGTGTATTGTGAACATGTTGGAGAGAACCTACAGGAAGAAGGGAATAGCGGTGAGATCGCCATCCTATAGAAACGGATGATGAGCACTAAGAGAAAGGCAAGCGGGGTTAGACGTTTCTGCTGCATACGGAAATAACGTGATCAAGAGCTGATTCAACGTGCGGTTGAACGTCTGAAAGTCGTAATAATTTTGGTGCTTCCGGTGCACTTCTCCAAACGAGAACAACACTGTGTATGCCAGCAGATGAAAGTGCTACAGCACGAGAAGGAACTATTTGACGAACAGACTCTCGCAAGAGTCTTTTCACACGGTTGCGTATCACAGCGCGTTTAGCAGTTCGTTTCCCTATCGTTACTCCCACGGAGATCGATTCCTTCGGGAGAGAATCAACATTGAATGCAGCCGTCAATGAAAGCGGTCCGGACGTCGAACGACGACCGGACCGCATTACGATATTGAATGCGTCTTGGCCCTTCAGTGGTCGCACGACCATGGGAAGGGGCTTCTTATCGTGCGAAGCTGACGGCGATACGGGCGCGACCCTTAGCACGGCGACGTGCAAGGACTTTGCGGCCGTTCTTTGTGGCCATACGTGCACGGAATCCGTGAACGTTTACGCGTCGGCGACGACTTGGTTGGAAGGTACGCTTCATGATAACACCAGATATTTCGGTTTAACTCGATTTCACAGGACTTCAAAGATACGAAGGATCAGTTAATATTAGTCACTTCTGTGGGAAACGGCTGGTGTTGGCCATCCACATTGACCTCTCCGTACTGATTTTCATACTTATTGATATTGTCAGCGAGGGCATGGAGAAGGAGTTTCGCATGCTGGGGAGTCATCACAATTCTAGCATGAACGCGTGCCTTGGGCACCCCGGGTAGAATCCGAGTGAAATCCACCACAAATTCGGCGGGTGAGTGGGATATGATCGCAAGGTTTGAGTAAATGCCTTCGGCTTCTTTTTCGCCGAGCTCGATGGTCATTTGCTGCTGTTGTTGCGGATCGTTGGGATTATTGGGGTTGTTTGCCATTATAGCTTCGCTCCTTTTTCTTGTGCTTCTTTCATTTTGTCCATCATCTTGTTGCGGCCATAAAGCCCCTCCATGATGCGGTAGTAATCTTTGCTCGCTCGGTATTTGTCTTCTAGTGCTTCGAGCTCCATAACGACCGCCTTGACCTTGACTGTTTCTTTGAGGACCTCATAGACGTTTGCAAGCTGCTCTAGGACGATAATATCATCTTTGTATTTGACTGACGCTTTGCGCAATCGTTCAAAATAGTCCGCCGACGATTTGAGATCGGCAAGATACGTGGTATCAGGACGGTAATTCCGATTCTTATCCATCTTCTCTAACTCAGTTCGCTGCTTGGTACTGGCGATGTTTTTGTAGTTCGCTGCCAGATTATACAGCGCTGTCTCATTAGTGGGCTCGAGCTCTACAACGCTCTTATACTGGACAACAGCCGCTTCGTATTGAGTAGCGCCCGAAAGCATGGCAGCGTATTGTAATCGATACAGAACAGAATTGGGTTCTTTCTCAATCTGCGCCTTGATCTCATTCATGGCTTCGCTGGTTTTACCCAGGTTCTGTAACAGCTGAGTGCGAAGTGGAACCAACTCCTGATCAGCCGGACGCATCTGCATCACAAGATTCGTCCACGTCAACGCTTCGGAATAGGTCCCTCGCTGATATGCAATGTAGGCCAGAGATTTCAAGGGTGTAACGGTAGCAGAACGCAGACGCCATTTTTCAACCTCTGTAACGCTGCTAGGTGCGTTGTAGGTCCAGCCTTCGAGCTTTGCATCTGCTTGGCCTTCAGCAATAGAGAACACAATGATGTCTCTCCCCCCTATATCAAAGCGGTCCTTGTATATCACTCCATCAGAGACGCTATCCATCTTCGTCAGTGACGGCGTACCAAGAGCCTTGATCACATCGCCACGAGTAGCACCCATCGTGATTGTCTTCGACTTCAGAATATCAAACCCAGGGCGTTCCATGTCCCACCAACGTTGGTAGATTTCAATCGCCTTTGTTGTGTCGCCCTTGATCTCCTGGATCTGCCCAAGCAACACCATCGGATCCGAATATTCCGGCTTAACTGCGAGTGCTTTCTCAAGTGCTGTTTGTGACTCAAGGAGCTTTGCGACGTTCTTATCTGCAACGTAGCCGTTGAAAGCAATAATGCCTGCGTTATATCTTGCCACCCAGACGTTATAGAGATTCACCGACACAAATGTCTGCTGTTCAGCCTTGATTCCCGGACATGTTCGAGCCTTTGTATACGCATCGATCATTCCGTCTTCATCTTTTAGCTTCTCGCTGACCTCTCCCATCATCATGAGTGCATCGCAATCATTGGGGTTAGCTTCGAGTGCTTTGTCTAGCGCGGCTTTGGCCTTGATATAGTCCTGACCTTGCATGGCTTTTCGTGCCGTTACAAGTTCGGAAGACGCACATTGAAAGCCCTGTGCAAGGATGGCGAACGTTGCGGCAACGATGTAGAAAACGACTGAACGCTTCATCTGAGTGACCCGAATTCAAAAAAGCTTGATGTCGAAGATACGGCTGACGCGTCAGAACAAACCTATTTACGGGTGCGTGCCGCCCGTCGAAGTCTGTCCTCAATTTGCGCACGGGTCTCAAAAGCATAGGGACCCAAGATTTCCTGAGCCTGCGTAGTGGCTTCCTTGACTTTCACTTCAAGCGCTAAGGCAAGTGTCTCCTGACTTGACGTTGGATGACCGAGGTAACCATTGACCTCCCCAAAAAGGGAAGAAAGTCGCTCTCGAAGCTGTTCTTCTCCTGTCACCTGTCCCACCTTCGTGTTAACTAGTCTTTTGTAAAAGGCATCTAAAGTGTCGATTACAGCCTGATCTCGCTGCATAGTCTTTAGCGTATCGCGTCCCGCACGAACCTGGCCCACCGTAACGGCTAATTCTTCGCTAAGGGCATAGAGTTTCGCAACAAGTTGTTCCTGTGCATGGCGGTCTTCTATGCTGTGACCGTACGCCGTATCAGTTACCACTGTAATTGGTGTTGTTTTGATCAGTCCGGCTTTATTGAGTTCTACTGTGTAAACACCTTCAGGAAGGAGCGGTCCCATGAGAGAGCCAAACGCTCCTCCGATCTCGGAGTTCGCAGTTAATGGGGCTGGTCCGCGCATAGCAAGTTCCACGCTGTTAAGCCCCTTGCGAGAAGACCCAGGCACCGAACGGATGACGGTACCCGCGCTATCTTTCACCGCGATCGTAAACGTTCCGCGAACATGACGTTCTTTGAGGAAGTACCAGACGACTGCAGATTCTGATTTAGACTCACCAACATAATCTGCATCGCCACCGAACCATCTGCCTGCTCCGCCGCCCTGTGAGCGAACTGCCGGAACAGTAGGCAAAACGGTTAGATCCTCATTGATCGAACGAGGGTCTAGTGCCCGGAGGATGTCGAGATTATCGATCACATACATCCCGCGACCGTGAGTTGCAAGGGCAACTGCATGATGCGGATTCTGGAACGCGATACCTCGAACAGCAACGGGTGGCAGATTGTTTCGAAAGGAAGCCCACGACGTTCCTCCGTCAAGAGAGATCCACAATCCAGACTCCGTCCCTAGATAGAGGATACGGGGCTGAACCGGATCCTGGCGGATGGTGTGTGCATATCCCTTGATATCTGCAGTAACGATAGACGACCACGACTTCCCATTATCGTTCGTGCGATACACGTATGGTCGCATATCACCTCGCATATGCCCATCGAATGTAGCGAAGCATGTTGCTGCATCATGAGGTGACGGCTCAATACTCGTAACCCAGGCACCCTGAGGAACACCTGTAATCGATGACGAATAGTTCTTCCATGTTGCACCGCCATCGGTTGTCCTTTGAAGATTGCCATCGTCAGTTCCAACCCACACGGATTGATCGTCAATTGGAGACTCGACGATCGTATAGATCGTACAATGATTTTCAGCTGAAGAATTATCGAGAGTGATTCCACCGTTGCCGCCCTGATTCAACTTCGTGCTATCATTCGTTGTCAAGTCTGGTGAAATGCGCTTCCATGTGTCACCCCTGTCTGTGCTTCGGTGCACGTACTGCGAGCCCACATAGATGACCCCCTGACTCGATCCACGGATAATGGGAGAGTTCCAGTTGTACCTCAGCTTCAATGAACCGTCGTCCGGCGTTGGTGCTACGTTCTTTGTTTCCTTTGATCGAAGATTTGTGCGGTTGATGTTTCCGCCTTGCGACTCCCAATAGACAACATTGGCGTCGCCACGCTCTGGCGCAACGTGAAACCCATCGCCCCCGCCTACAAACAACCACTGACCATTTGAAATACCACCATCGGCGTTAGATGGACCACGCCACGAACCATTATCCTGCAGACCACCGTAGACATTGAACGGAGTTGCTTCATCAACGGTTACATGATAGAACTGTCCAACAGGGAGGTTCTGCAGAAATCGAACAGTCTTTCCTTGTTCGAATGATTCGTTAACTCCCCCATCTGTACCAAGAAGAATGTGCTGCGTATTAGAAGGATCGATCCACACGGCGTGATGATCGCTATGTGCAGATTGTGCAATTATCGTAAACGTTAAGCCACCGTCATCGCTGCGATACATTTGAATGCCGCACTTGTAGAGAACGTCCTTATTTTTCGGGTCGCAAACAAGTCGAGAGAAATAGAAGGGGCGGATGTCGACTACAGATCCAACATAGCGACGTTCCCAGGATATGCCTCCATCTGTGCTCTTATACATCGCAGACTCTTTTGCTTCCACACTCGCATACATAAGTTTTGAATCGACCGGAGACACAGCGAGAGCGATGCGACCAAGATCTCCCGTAGGAAGCCCCTTAACCATTCGTGTCCAGGTAGTTCCACCGTCAACACTCCGAAAGATCCCTGAGCCTGGCCCACCAGAAACAAAGGAATACGGTGTCCTTCGGAACGACCACATGGATGCAACAAGGATCTTGGGGTTCTTTTGATCTATGATGACATCTGAGCATCCTGTGCGTGCGTCTCCTGTAAGCACCTTTGTCCACGTGCCTCCAAAATCTGTGGTCTTGTAAAGACCGCGATGCTCACTGTCAGAGAAGAGAGGTCCGGGTACAGCGGCATAGACCGTGTTAGGGTCCTTTGGACTGATTACGATACGAGCAATTCTCTCAGTAGAATCGAGTCCAGCCTTGGTCCATGTTCTACCGGCGTCGGTTGTCCGAAAAACCCCTTCACCCACAGAAACACTGTTTCGTGTCCAGGACTCGCCCGTGCCGACCCACACCGTGTCGGGTCGCTTCTGATCGATTGTAATGGCACCGATGGATTGCGGGTATTCATCGAAGACCGGTTTGAATGTGACACCACCGTCCGTCGTTTTCCACACGCCACCGCCTGCCGCACCAACGTAGAAACGACGAGAGGCTGTATCAACAACTGCGATGTCACTTACCCTACCACTCATGACCGCAGGACCAATTGAGCGGGCACGAAGTGGACCGAGCATGGACCCGGTAACGGTCACCTGCGCATCTATCGCAATTGCCATCATGAAAAGACACATCGCAGTAACGAGACGATTGACGTTCCGATTCTTCATGCAGGCTCCAAGGATAAACAGCTACCCCCGCTCTAGGCGGGGGTAGAATGATCTTCACTGAACAATGGGTCTAATTCTTCTTTGCAGGTGCTTCTGCCGGGAAGGCAAACCGTGAATCTGGAATCTCTACATTCACCTTTGGATTGCTGTATGTCATGGTCATAACTACTTGACCCTCAGCCCGCATCTCCATGAGCATAGGAACCTGTACACCGGCGATATCCTGATAATTCGACATCAGCATCTCCACGTCGGCCTCCTGGCCCATCATGTTGATACGCATACTCATCTTCACATCTAACCACGTGATGGCATCGATGAACAAAAACTTTACGTCCTTGTCCGTATCTGTGATCTTGACTTTGTATGCTGTTGCCCCATCTACGTCTTCTGGGCCAACGAGTTCAAGTGAGTACCCTTTATCTTTCCAATCTACAAGTACGCCATCCATATCGGCTTGGTCTGCTAAGCGCTTTGCCTCTTTTGCCGGTTGTTTCTCCGGCTTGTTACCTGCCATAGGATTGATCGACCAAGCGGTTGTGCCGTCATAGGCATTGGTCATGGACATTCCCTGAAAGGACATATCCATACGGAACTTACGAGGACGTTTTTGTGACTGCGTGAAGTTCAGATCCATACCTTGAGCCATGGACATTGTTCCATCAAATGATAAACTCTTCAAGGCCTTGATCTTGGCGAGACCTCCACGAGCCTCTATATTCTTTGCAATGATCTCGTCAAGCGTAACTGCTGACGCAACGAAAGAACCAAAACAAAGGACAACGGCTGCGAGAATTAGACTACGCATGTATGAATGCTCCGGATGTGTGTACGTAAAGTGTTTATCGATTTGTGGGTCTGGTTACGCAAATTAGGGCTAAGTGTTTCACTCTTTGATTCCATTGTGACCAAAATCAAGACTTTTTGCGCTTTTTTTAGTGTTCTTGTCACCATTTTCATGGCAAGAACGGTGCATGCGCAGAGTGACGCACCAACACTAGCGCAAAAAATTGATCCCATCCTCTCCGGATCTTGGTCTGGAGATTTCTCTTCGGGTTCAGGCGCACGCAACCGTGTGATCTTCCATATCACATCCTACGAAAATGGCACGTGTTCGGCAACATGGGACATCCCCAATCTCGCGTGGTTTGGCAACAGATTCACCACCTCGTCATGTGAGAAGAGAACCCTTCTGTTTCAGAGTGATTCAAGCGACATGATCTTTGAGGGGGCACTTTCACCGGATGCACTCAGCATTGCCGGCATGTTGCGCCAACGTCGTACGAGCTCGGCTGTGGTTCTCAAAAAACTCATTGAATCGCCACGCCTTCAAGAACCAACCGCATACTCGGAGCTCGTCGTCGCCGACCTCACGTTCCAAAATCGTCCTGCGGGCGTTACTATTGGTGGATCATTGACCATGCCCGACACTCTTGGTAGGTACCCACTTGTCATTCTAGCCGGCGATCATGGTCAGTCTGATCGTGATGCAAGGGGCTCTTCAGGGCACGCCCCCTACCTCGTGATGGCATCGTTGTTTTCAAAGCAGAACATTGCAACACTGCGCATTGATGATCGAGGGACTGGGCAGACAACCGGAACGAGTGAGGAAAATTCTGTAGATGATGAGGCTTCAGACATCTGTGCAGCGCTTGAGCAGATGAGAGTGAATCCGCATGTAGACACTACCCGCATCGTGATCGTAGGCCATGGTGAAGGAGGCTTAACTGCAGCAATGGTTGCGCAGAGATACCCCACGATTGTTGCTCGCATCGTTTGCATGGGCACATCGGCACTGGACGGGCCTCTTGCGCTGCGCGAGCAAGTAGGAGCTCGCGAGCGCGCTCGTGAAACGGACGAAGAGTTGATAACCGTTGCTACCGAACTTTTAGCCAAATGGTGTGCGATCGTCGCGGGCGGAGGCACCGATGATGTGATCGTTCCTAAGATCATCGCTGTAACTGATTCAACCATAGAAGACCGACCAGACCTACTATCACGTTTTCCTATGGCAGCGCAGTTTCAGAGGCCCGACAGGGATCTATACGTTCGTTCAACGCTCATTCCGTGGTTACGCTCATACGTCTGGTACAAGCCCTCAGCATTTTTCTCTGGGGTACGTCAGCCCATGTTGGCGCTCTATGCAGAACGCGATGTGGAAGTGCCCGGAGAGATCCACGCAAAAGCGATGCGCGCCATCATGAGTTCGCGCAGTCGCGTGCTAGTAGAAGTGATCCAAGACGTGAACCACATGTTCCAGACCTGTGATGAATGCACAGAGGAGGAAATGATTCAACTCGGTGAGACTATGAACCCTGCCGTATTGAACCGCATTTCCCGATGGGTGCTTCAGGGGAAATGAGGTACGAGGTACGAGTTACTAGTTACTAGTTACGAGGTACGAGGTACGAGTTACGAGTTACGAGTTACGAGTTACGAGTTACTAGTTACGAGTTACGAGTTACGAGTTACGAGTTACGAGTTACTAGTTACGAGTTACTTGTACCTAGTACCTAGTAACTGGTAACTCGTAACTGGTAACTGGTAACTAGTAACTAGTAACTAGTAACTAGTAACTAGACACGCGCGGGTGAACGTTGTGTTGCCCTTAGCCCCTTTACGAACGATCACGTATTCGCTGTCCGAGCGACTTTTCATCACGTTGGTTAACGTGGTGGCCGATGCCAGCGTGTCCAAGAGCGAGGCCGACATAACGATCGGTTGAAGATCTGGCGAGAACACGAGGAAGGTACTGTCGTTCTCCGTATAGAAATCCGAAATGGATGCTTTTGTGAGTGCATCGATCTCAACGGGAGACACAGATACACCAAGATCTCTGGCGGCACAATAGGACAAATCAATTACGCGCCTCCGAACGAACGGACCGCGATCAGTGACCTCAACTAGGATCGATTTTCCGGTCTTGACATTCTCCACGCGGAGAATCGTTCCGAATGGCAACGTACGGTGGGCAGCAGTGTACTCATTCATGTCAAAACGTGTACCGCTTGCAGTTCGGCGACCATGGAACTGCTGGCCATACCAAGAGGCCAAGCCGTCCGGCGCATCCGCCATGTCAAATGCTAGGGGCACAGCAGGTACCGTTTCAGAAACAACCGGTGCGGAGGCGGCCATAAGGGGCTGCACCCCGTCAGGAGCATCGTGGGCTTGCAGCATAAAGCTGATGGACATTACAGCCAGGAACACAGCTACAAAGACGGCAAGTCGAATATATTTCTTCGTCGAAAGTTGAATGACCATCAGGGTTTACCTCCTACAAATGACCTTCGTAGGTCACCTCTACACCTGTAGAGAACGGCAATATCTGAGGTTTTCCACAGGAACCCTATTAACGGAGCATGAATATTTATTCATGCTAGACGGCGCATTCCCTCAGGACAGCCACTTCGATGCGACGATTCTGTCGTCGGATGGCCTCTAGCTGCTCCTTGCTCATCTTCTTTACCTGTCCCGAGGTGGGCTCCTTCACGCGAGGCATGGCAGACCCGTATCCAACGGCACCGCGGATCTTCTTTTGTGGTACACCCTGTTCCAGGAGCCATTGACGGACCTTTTGGGCGCGTAGCTCCGAAAGATCCTTGTTACGCTGAGCCGGTCCATCCGCTGACGCGTGACCTTCAACCATAACCTGTAGCTCATCGCAGGATTCCTGCATGTAGGTAAGGAGCTCGTTAAGGTTCTTCGCTGTCTCCGGCTGCTCAAAATCAAACTCGTCCGTATTCACCTTGAATCTGATGTCCTTTGCGAAAGAGGTTCTCTTTTTAGAAGGTGGGGCTACAACGGGTTCAACTGCCGGCTCCTTGATGCGAACAGTATCCGGAGGTGGGGCGGGAGTTTGAACTCGAACTGTATCAGCCGGCGGAGGCGGAGGTGCCGGTGCCGGTGCGGGCGCTGGTGCGGGAGGAGGCGGAGGAGGGGTATCACAGCAACAGCGCCCAGGCTCTCCACATCCGCACACTGGGCAGGCGTTGGTATGGTGGGATGGCTTCGGTGAAGGTCGCGGGTTATTGAAGCGATAGGTCAGACCGATAGACACATTCGTCAGCGCGTCGTTCCCGCCATCATACTTGACGTCGTCGAGATACTCGGAAAAGACCAGGCGGTATTCAGCTCGTAGTAACAAGCCAACACTGCGCGAAAAAGGAATCCGTAAGCCCCCTCCAAGCGGAATCGACACTACGCTTTTGGGGTACTTACCCGCCTCATTGTTCGGCAATGCTGAATGCTCACCGCTATTAGAAGGAGCAAAATTTACAAGACCAACACCTGCGGTAATAAACGGAACGGCCGGGATGTTATCGACAAGTACATAGCTCACGAGAAAGTCAAACGTCGTTACTCTACTCTCGTTATCGGACTCGATTGTAGTGAGAGAACCCGGATACTTGTCTCCGATCTTCGCTCCGGCTCCGAAGTAATCTGGATAACGACCGATCTTTGCGTCGGTGACCTTCCACCGATACTCACCGAGTCCAATTCGCCCCTCAACCCAAAGCCGATCGAGTGCAGCAAACTGAAGAGAGATCGCGCCCGACGCCCCGAACGAATCATCAGCTAATTCACCGTGGTATTTGTTAATACCGCAGGTTACGGTGCCAATAACATCCAATTGTTTTGATTGTGCTGACAAGGGGCTTGCGATCACTATCGCAAGACCGATCATTGCAACAAACTGCAGTATGAATTGACTCATCGTTGCTGCTCCAGGCGAAGTTTCTCAAGTCGTTGTTTCTCTTTACACTCTTTACAATCTGTAGCTTCAAATGGAAGAAGCCCCTTTGTAACTCGTGTAGACCCATCAGGCATGATCTGTTTACGATACCACTTACCATCTGTTTCGCGCAAAAGACTTCCATCTTCCAGCGTTCTGGCTAGCTCCCACTGGATTCTTTCGGGACCCATCGGCGGTCCATCATCCACACAGATTCCAAATCCAGGCGGTCCAAAACACTCTCTATGTTGACCTGTTGGACACGGGACGTCCATGGCTTCAGGCTTTGGTCCACCGCCTGTTGGCCCTGGCGCAGGTTCCGCTGGTGGAGCAGGAGAACCCCCTCCACCTCCAGCAGGCGCTGCAGCAGCTTGTGTTTTGCAACAGCAACAACAGCAGCAATGTTGACAACAGTGTGCACAACTGGGTGCACAACAATGAGACGAACTATCTAAGTGGCTTCCATCACAACATAATGCTTCATCACAATCATCCTCGCAATTATCCACACAGCATTCTTCGCATTCCCAATCAGTTAGCTCGTCGTCATCGTCGGGTTCGTTAAAACGATAGGTGAAGCCGATAGAAAACGCACTAAGAGCATCGTTTTTTCCCTTGAACGCTACGTCGTCGAGATACTTCGAGAAAACGAAGCGATGTTCAGCTCGTAAGAGAAGTCCCACGCGTTGTGAGATTGGAATCTGAACGCCTCCGCCGAGCACAACACTCATGGCCGAATGAGTGTATACACCAGCTTCGTTGTTCGGTAAGGCTGAATGTTCAACGCTATTAGACGGCGCTGTATTGACGATTCCTACGCCTGCAGTGATAAAGGGGCTCGCCGGAATGCCATCCACGATTACGTAGTTCAAGAGCAGATCAGCATTAGTTAACCTACTCTCGTTCTCACTTTCAATCGTGGTAGAAGAACCTGGGTACTTATTCCCTACCTGTGCACCAGAGCCAAAGTACTGGGGGTACTGCGCGATCTTTGCGTCTGTGATCTTCCACCGATACTCGCCAAGACCAAATCGTGCTTCTAGCCAGAGTCTGTCCATCGCCGCATATCTGAGAGACATAGTGGCACCGGGACCAAACAGGTCGTCCGAGAATTCACCGTGGTACTTGTTGACGGCACCAGACAATGACCCTACCACGTCACCCTGACGAGATTGGGCAAGAAGCTCGCCCTGTACAAGCAGGACAGCAATTAGTAGTACCAAGAGTTGGCGCACGCGGATTACCATCAATTACCATTCCACATCCAGGGTTATCCACAAGATACCTCTACAGACGAAGTCTGCAAGTGTCTTTATTACCAAGGGATTGACCCGCTCCCCAAAAATACTACCAACTGAAATGATAGTTTGGTGGTCGAAAGGAGATCGATATGGGACGGAAACATTTCACGGAAGAACAGATCATCGGCATCTTGCGAGCAGCTGAAGTGATCGTTTCGAAGGGA
>JAPLFN010000055.1:10701-13750 GCA_026390655.1 Candidatus Kapaibacterium sp. | reverse complement strand
CCGCATACCGGAAACACTAGCACGGTTGGCAGGTAACAAGCCTGTGATCATTGTAGCCTGTGGAAGCCCTTATGGGATAGAGTCCCTAGTGGCCAATACTCACATCTACACGTATTCTGACACACTGCCGTCGCTTGCGGCGAGTGTCATGAGACTCATCGGTAAAGTGGTCAGCTAGAATTATCGTATTTTGAGATGCTTTTACGATGAAGTGCCGTGGCACCAGTCGCAAAGTGCTATGGCTACAGCGTTTACGAGTCTCTTGAATTACGACCTCATTCATCGGAATCAACAGTGTCAACGGTTCTTATCACAGGCGGTGCAGGTTTCATCGGTAGCAACCTTGTGCGTTCCATCGCGCATGCCGGACAACACCGTGTTGTTGTTTTCGATGCATTGACCTATGCCGGTAACCTTGAGAACCTCGCGGGCTGCATTGACGGCTCAGCCGTCTCATTCGTCCACGGTAACATTCTTGATGCGGATCTCGTGCATCGTACGATGGAGCTTCACCGCATCGACGCCGTGATACATCTAGCTGCCGAATCGCATGTCGATCGATCGATCGCATCTGCCGCCCCCTTTGTAGAGACAAATGTTGCGGGTACTCTCATCATGTTGGAGGCCATGCGGACATTCGGTGTATCGCGCTTTGTGCATGTCTCCACAGATGAAGTGTATGGTTCCCTTGAGCCTACTGACGCCCCCTTCACGGAGCGCTCGCCTATCAATCCTACGTCTCCATATGCGGCTTCGAAAGCGGCTAGCGATCTGCTCGTGCTGTCGTTTGTACGAACTCATGGTGTTGACGCCGTTATAACGCGCTGCTCAAACAACTACGGCCCGTATCAATTCCCAGAGAAATTCATTCCTCTCATGACGTTGAATGCCTTGGAGAAGCGGCCACTTCCTGTCTACGGTGATGGTAAGCAGATCCGTGATTGGATCCATGTGGATGATCACTGTTCCGGGCTTCTCTTTGCACTAGAAAAAGGTCGCTCCGGAGAGGTCTATAATTTTGGTGGTGCCGCCGAGCGCAAGAATCTCGCAGTTGTCAATGAGATCGTTCAGTTGACCGGTGCCGATCCAGCATTGATCACACACGGCACAGATCGTAAGGCACATGATAGACGCTACGCTATCGACGCTACGAAGGCTCATAATGAATTGGGATGGACTCCAATGTGGTCATTTGAAGAAGGGTTGAAGTACACCGTGGAATGGTACAAGGCGCACCCAGAATGGTGTGGACATGTTCGTTCCGGTGAGTACCGTTCCTATTACGAACAGCACTATAAAACGTCACTTTAAGGAAATACCTATGGCGCTCCGCCGTGTCGGCCGACCTCGAGCAAAAGTCAGTAAGCCTGAGCAGCAGCTCATGGCACGTATTCTCGATGGCTCTATGACCGTTGGCATTGTTGGCCTTGGCTACGTTGGTCTGCCCCTTGCACTTGAGTTTGCGAAGAGCGGTGTTCGCACGATTGGAATTGACGTCAGTGCAGAAAAGATCAAGAGTCTGCAAGCCGGGAAGAACTATATCCAAGACCTTGATGACGATGCGATCCTGGATGTTGTCAAGAGATCGAAGATGCTCACGGCTACCACAGAGTTTGCGGCCACAAAGGACTGTGACGTGATCTACATCTGTGTACCAACCCCGTTTACGCCAAACAAGGATCCGGATATTTCTCACGTTGTCCATGCCACAGAAGGTGTCGCAAAGCACCTCCGAAAAGGTCAACTCATAATTCTCAAGAGCACAACCTTCCCCGGCACCACTGAAAAGTATGTTAAGCCAATACTCGACGCAGCGAAACTCGAGTGTGGGAAAGAGTATTTCCTCGCATTCTCTCCAGAACGTATTGACCCAGGCAATTCCACGTGGACGACGAAGAATACTCCTGTTGTGGTTGGTGGCGTCACAAGCGCATGTACTGATCTTGCGATCGCCGTAAACAGGCGCATCATCAATGAAGTTGTTCCTGTTAGCACTCCGGCTGTTGCTGAAATGGAGAAGCTCCTTGAGAACATCTTTCGAAGTGTGAACATCGCGCTCGTGAATGAGTTGGCACAGCTATGCGATAGACTCGGAATCAACATTTGGGAAGTTGTTGACGCTGCAAAGACCAAACCGTTTGGATTTATGCCATTTTACCCGGGCCCGGGCATTGGTGGACATTGTATCCTTATCGACCCGTACTATTTAGCATGGGCGGCCCGTGAAGTGGATTTCGTTACAAACTTTATCACTCTTGCTGCAGAAGTCAATGAGTCGATGCCGTTCTACGTACGAGCAATGATCGAACGTGAGATCGCAAAACAACCAGTTACGCTCAAGAATGCACGCGTGCTTCTCCTCGGTATGGCTTTCAAGAAGGATGTAGATGATCTGCGTCACTCGCCAGCGCTAAAGGTTGCAGAACTACTCCTCGAAGATGGTATTGATCACGTAAGCTACTTTGATCCATTCATTCCTTCTGTGGATGTGCATGGTAAGAATCTTACATCTCGGAAAACTCTCACTGCGGCCTTCATCAAGAAGCATGATGTTGTGGTGATCACCACTGATCATTCGATGTTCGACGTGGATATGATCGTGCAGAATGCCAAGGTTGTCATCGACACTCGAAATGCAACTCGAAATGTACGTGGTCCAAAGAAGAATATCGTCTTGCTAGGGGATGGGAAGTGAAACGAGTTCTTTCCGTTGTGGGTGCTCGGCCAAATTTCATGAAGGTTGCGCCTATCCATCGTGCATTTGGCGCGTATGCCGGTAGTTGGGAGCATCACATCGTCCATACCGGTCAGCATTATGATGCGGCGATGTCCGACGCTTTTTTTCGGGATCTCGATATGCCTCATCCTTCATGGTTCCTAGGTGTTGGTAGCGGGTCGCATGCCGAACAGACTGCTCGCGTGATGACGGGATTTGAGCAGGTTCTCATAGAAGCAAAGCCAGACTACGTGATCGTTGTTGGTGATGTGAACAGTACTATCGCATGCGCTCTTGTAAGTGTGAAGCTCGGCATACGTACGGCACATGTTG
>JAPLFN010000055.1:5375-10576 GCA_026390655.1 Candidatus Kapaibacterium sp. | reverse complement strand
GAACAATGCCAGAGGAGATCAATCGCATGGCCACAGATGCCATCGTTGACGATCTCTTTGTTACCGAAGAAAGCGGATTGAAACATCTCGCACATGAGGGAGTGGCGTCAGAGCGAGTCCACTTCGTTGGCAACACCATGATCGATTCATTACACTATGCCTTGCCAAGAGCCAAGACGAGCTCGATGTTGGCTGACCTCGGTCTCCAGGCAGGGGGCTATGTATTGGTCACCATGCATCGTCCAAGCAATGTGGATGATCCCCTGCAGTTGCGGATGCTGATCGATGTGTTGTCAGTGATCTCTCATGATCAGCCATTGGTCTTTCCGGTCCACCCGCGAACACGAAAAAATCTGCAATCGATGGGTATAGATGTCCCAGCCGGACTTCTCATGATCGACCCGTTGGGATATGTGGACTTTCTGGCGCTTATGCGCTCATCTGCGTACGTTCTCACGGATTCGGGCGGAATACAAGAAGAGACCACGGCCCTGCGAGTTCCATGTATTACCTCGCGTACTACCACCGAGCGTCCCGTAACCGTAGAGTTAGGCACAAATATCCTCGTTGAACCAACGTCGGCCGGAATTCTTGGTGCCGTGGCAGGTATCAGGGCAGGCAATAACCGGGTGGGCCAGGTACCTCCGCTATGGGATGGACACGCTGCCGAGCGCATTGCAGAGGTCATCACAGCACACTATTCGTAACTTTGTAGCGTCGGCAAGCCCCTTATCCCATTGTTCAGAGTTCGGATGCCCCGATCTGTAAGCTCCGTACGTAGCGCCCTACTGTACATTATGGTTCTCCTAGTCCCAACCCTCGCTCTGTCGCAGGGTGGTGGTGGCACGTTTGACCTCGACAAAATGAGTCCTTCCGCGCGCAGTCAAGGTAGTAGTTCGGCACTTTTGACGTCAGAACAGCTTCCTACAGAGTCCAGGGGATATTTTAGCCTATCAGACAACCGGTCTCGATTTTTCTGAAAAAATGGTGATCGTTAGCCCAGAGAATACGATCATGTTGGAGAGAACCGGAGTGTTGAGTGTTGCAGGCAAAACGCTCCAACAGCTGCGGGATACGCTTGCGATGATCATGAAGGGAAGGTCCGCCAATGTCGAGATCTTCTTAACCATCCGCAGAACACGGCTTGTCTACGTAACCCTACGAGGGAACGTTACGTATCCGGGCACATACGCGGTACCGGCATCGATGCGGGTATCGACGTTCTTGACACTCATGCGGCAGCCTTGGCTACTGAGCAAGGATGGTGGGCTGGGCGAAATGGCAAGAAGCGGCGGAGTGAATGCCATACCGACAAAGGCACAGGAGCTCACGCGTTCCTCGGGTTTTGTACTTGGTCCATATGCGCTTCGAAATGTCTCGATTCGCCATAGAAATGGCACAAGCACAGCAGACCTACCGAAAGCGCGTGTAGAAGGATTCTCGCATCTTGATCCACATGTTCGCGAAGGCGATGAGATTATAGTGCCCTTTGAGGATCGTGAGATTCGCACTATCTCAATTTCCGGATCAGTGGTGACACCAATGACGTTGGCGTATAAGCAAGGTGACCGCGTCTCGCTTTTGCTTGCAGCAGCTAGTGGGCCAACAGACGATGCTGATCTGAGCAGGGTTATTCTTGTTCAGTCTACGGGGGGGGGCAAACGAGCTGTCACGGTAGACGCCAAATTCCGAATCGTCGGCGAGGATGTTGAGCTTGAACCCGGAAGTACCGTCATTGTTGAACGCAAGGTTGAAACTGGTGGTAACGCTAAACAGGGAGTAGTACAAGTGTATGGAGAGGTGGCATCTCCCGGGTCGGTAGTCATCGTTCCCGGCGTTACCCGCCTCAGCACAGTTCTGTCCAGCGTAGGAGGCATCAACGCAAGCGCCTCGCTAGGACTTTCATACGTAGTCCGTCCAGACCGTGGTCCGGCTACCATGACTCAGCAAAGAGATGACGCATATCGTACGTTCCAATATTCCGATCTTAAGCTCGAAGACACAACACGCTATCAGATTGATCAACGGTACCGTTTGCCGTACGTCTCGTGTGATATGGTTGTAGCAATGAGGGATACCAACTCAGCAGATAACATCGCCTTGTACCAGGGTGATATCGTTGTGATTCAGCAGACTCCAGATCGTGTGTTCGTGTATGGTCAAGTTACGCGTCCGGGTTATGTGCCATTCGTCCCCAAAAAACGTTTGGACTGGTATGTAGAGCATGCTGGTGGATTTGCGATTGGAGCAAAAGAGGGTAGGTCTCGGATCGTGAAGGGGCGTTCTAGGGTTTGGGTTGAGGACGACACGGATGTGTTCGTTGAACCGGGCGATGAGATCTACGTGCCACGCCCACCAGACATTCCGGTTGGTACCGAGATCCAGACGTATGCCATTATCGCGAGTATCATAACAAGTGTAGTTGCGCTTACCGCTACAATGATCTCGATCTTGCGTAAATGACAGGAAGAGATCGCTGAGGTGATGGCGATGAAGCAAGGCGAGCGCTCGCTATCCGCACGCGTCCTTTCAGGAAGCGCGTGGATCATCCTCACGCAAGGGGCTATCCTGCTCCTGGTCTTCTTAGCGCAGAGAGTCATTCTGTCGACGCTTACAAAAGAAGCAAACGGCACGTTGTTCTTTGAACGACGTATGACCGACCTGATCGTAGGAATCATCGTTGACTTCGGCATGAACGGTATCATCATCCGTAAAGTGGCGCAACAACAAGATAGAGCTCCCCAGATCATTTCGTCGGCCATCGCCTTTCGACTTGTGCTCTGGTTCGTTGCAACGTTTATAAGTGTTGGATATGCATTCGCATCCGGGTACGCAGTCCTTGATGTTGTGATCTGGTCTTTCTATCTCCTTATTGCGGCCCGAACAACGATGCTTCGATATGCAGTTGAGGCGCCATATCGTACATCCTCGCGATTCCATGTAATTGGGCTTCTGGGCGTAACCGATGCAATGCTCTTTACAGCACTGGTGTATTGGATGCGGGAGAGTCTCAACCCATTCACGGTTATCTGCGCGTATGCACTCTCTGCAATTCCCGGATTTACTCTCTTAGTCCTCATGGATCGTGGACGATACATACGTCCTTCCTTTGTAAAATGGAAGGAAGTAGTCTCGCTTTTGAAGGAGGCTGTTCCTGTCATCTCTGCCTTGGCTCTTCTCAGCATTCATGCTACCTTGGACACGATCATCTTGGAGGCGTTTGGATCTCAGAGGGACGTTGGTGTCTTGGGCGCTATATACACCTCAATTGGCCCCTTCCTCGTTGTATTGCCACAGGCAGTGTCCCTTGCCGTAATGCCCGAGATCGCTCGAATGGCACTTGGAGATACTCAGCGAAGGCGCGATGCCGTTCACACGGTTCTTCGTCTGCTCGTTGTGTCGGCAGTGATGATGGTGAGCCTTGCCGGACCTTGCATGCCTCTGTTTATACAGCTTGTGAGTGGCGGTCGGTATGCCGGCGAAACGATGCAGTTCTATTGGTTCTTGTGGACTGCACCGCTCGTTGCCGTCATGGTCTTTTCTCAAGAGCTTACCGTGGCAGTAGGTCAACAACGATACAATGTTTGGATGGCGGTAGGCCTTCTCGCATTCACCATCCTGTTCGGGTTCGCACTGATCCCGATGCTCCACTCGTTTGGCGCAGTTTTGGCCCGATTGGCTACCGTTATCGCAGGTGCAGGTATTAGTTTTGTTGTCCTGCGACGCATACTCGATGAACGCATAGATTTGTTGTTTGTCGTTCGTTGTTGCGTGGTTGTGGCAGCGAGCATGGGGGCCACGACCTGGTTGTCTGCAAACCTGAATCTTGGCCTGGCTGTTGCGTGTTCTCTTGGGGTTGCTCTCCTAACATCTTTTGCAATGGGGCTCCTCCGTTTCGATGACGTTCGTTTTCTTCAGGGTTTGCGCAGTAGAGTAGCATAACTGTAGTATGTCCACAATTACTGAAACATCATCTCGCCCCATAACCAGCTTCGTTTCTCCGACACCTGGGGTGGGTATTGGATCTCTTGCACGTCCGCGACTAATGCAGATGTACTTTGACATTATCGCCTTCACACTGAGCTTCGCTGTCTACCAGGTACTTCGTGCATATGTTCTTAGTGATCTTCGAAGTTTTACACTAGAAGATCATGCGGTGATCGCCCTCATGTCTTGCGCATACTGGAGTGTGGTCTTCTGGTTAGGAGGACTGTACCGGGACTTCTATATCCGCTCGCCGTTTGATGAGTTCTTTACGGTGTTGCGTCACACGTTCTTTGGATCGGCTATTATCATCCTTTCCATTTTTGTGACGAGTTCTTCCGAGTATCAAAGCAATCCTCGATTTGTTTTCGTGGTCTATTGGCTCGTGCTGTGCGTGATGGTTTGTATAGGTCGTCTAAGCGCTCGCCAGCTTCAGCGCCGTCTGCGTGAGCACAGTGTGATCAAGATCCCTACCGTGCTCGTTGGTTCTGTTGCTCGACTTCGTGATCTCTTGGTTGATCTGCGAGACGAGCCAGCCTGGGGCTATGAGGTACTTGGAGTGGTCGTTGTCGATGCGCCTAATGTTTCCCCGGCCGGTCTTGGGGTCCCTGTTTTGGGAGACATCCATGATATGCAGAATGTGATGAACGCTCTTCATCCCCATGAAGTTCTCGTAACGATGGATCACACTGATCACGATGCCCTGCTGAACGTGACTGCACTCGCGGCAGATGAGGGTTGTCAAGTAAAGATCGTTCCGGATCTTTACGAGATCTTCTCCGGACAGGCCAGAACACAGCAGATCTATGGTTCGCCCCTTATTGAGGTTAGTCCCGAGCTTATGCAGCCCTGGGAAGAGTTTGCAAAACGGACACTTGATATCACATTCAGTCTCACTGCACTTATTCTCGGGTCTCCTGTCTGGTTGCTCACCGCAATTGCTGTGAAGATCACGTCGAGCGGACCTATGTTTTTTGTTCAGGATCGGGTAGGGAAGCACGGTCATACCTTCCGCATGGCAAAATTTAGATCCATGTATGTGGACGAAAGACGAGGTCCTACATGGACCGATCAGAATGACCCGCGTGTTACTCCAATAGGACGAATTGTTAGAAAAACACACCTTGATGAGATCCCGCAATTGTGGAATGTGCTGAAGGGTGAAATGTCGCTCGTTGGACCTCGTCCTGAGCAGCCATTTTATGTTGAGAAGTTTG
>JAPLFN010000055.1:0-5345 GCA_026390655.1 Candidatus Kapaibacterium sp. | reverse complement strand
ACTATCGACGCCGTCTTAAAGTGCGGCCGGGAGTAACGGGATGGTGGCAGGTTAAGGCCCGGTCAAATCCTGAGTCGCTTGAAGAGATTCAACAACGGTTGAGATATGATTTTTTCTACATTGAGAATATGTCATTCAAGCTTGATCTTGAGATAATGGTCCGAACAGTTTTTGTCATGCTCAGAGGACATGGGCAAGCATGAAAAGTATCGTTTGCATTCCTACGTACAATGAGAGTGAGAACATCATTCGCATGATCGATGCAGTGTTTGGGTACGTCCCAACCACGCACATCCTCGTTATTGATGATGGCTCACCTGATGGAACTGCTTCGCTCGTACGCGCAAGAATGGCCTCAGATGAACGAGTTCACATCGTTGAACGTGCCGGCAAGCTCGGGCTCGGAACAGCCTACTGCGCAGGCTTTGCATATGCCCTTGAGCGTGATTACGACGTGATCATGCAGATGGATGCTGACTTCTCGCACGACCCAAAAGATCTCCTTCGATTCCTCGTTGCGATCGAGGATCATGACCTCATTATCGGCTCTCGGTATGTCCAAGGAGTCAACGTCATCAATTGGCCGATGAGCAGACTCTTGTTAAGCTGGTTCGCTAACGTCTATACACGTGTGATCACCGGAATGCCGATTGCCGATGCAACGGGCGGGTTTAAGTGCTTCCGCGCAGAGGTTCTTCGGAAGATCGACCTTGCAAAGATCCGTTCGAACGGATATGCATTTCAGATCGAAATGAATTACAAGACGTGGAGACTCCATGTGCGCATGATGGAGATCCCGATCATCTTTACCGACAGAATCAGCGGTATCTCCAAGATGAGTAAGAATATCGTGTACGAAGCCGCTTTTCTGGTGTGGAAGCTGAAGCTAGCCACGATCTTTTCCTTTGGGAAACATTGAGCGGATGACAGAGTCTACGTCCATCGCTGGTTCACAACCGGACGTTAGCGTCTTGATCGTGAACTATAACGTGAAGGACTATCTTCTCCAGTGTCTTCGATCTCTACAAGCTGGTACAGCTGGTGTGGTAAAAGAGATCATCGTTGTTGATAACAACTCTGTCGATAATTCCGTCGCAGATCTACAGCTGCTTTTTCCAGACGTGACGTGGATAGCACTTCCCGAAAATCTAGGATTTGGTAGGGCAAACAACGAAGGACTCTGGCCTGCTGTAAGGTGTTGAACCCTGACGGATCATTCCAGTTGGCATGCCGGCGAGGACTCCTCACACCATGGGCGTCGTTTTGCAAGCTCTTCGGCCTACAATCGATGTTTCCGAAATCGCATTTGTTTGCTCGTTATAACCTCACCTATCTACCCGTTGATGAAACCTATGAAGTAGACGCATTGATTGGAGCCTTCATGATGGCTCGTACCGATGTCGTCCGTGATCAGGCTGGTTTTGACCCGGCTTTCTTCATGTATGGCGAGGATGTGGATCTCTGTTACCGCATACAGCGCTCGGGTTGGAAGGTGATGTATGTGCATACAACAAGCATCATTCACTACAAGGGTGAGAGTACAAAGCGTAGCTCGATCAATGAAGTACGAGTGTTCTATGATGCGATGGAGATTTTCGCTCGTAAACACTTTGGCGGATCGGTCTTATTCCTCGCCTTCCTTCGTATTGGCATCGTACTTCGTGCGTTGCTTGCGAGGATGATGCGAAGGCGCACTGAAGTTGTCATGTGGATGCTTGACATGATTTCCATCAATCTTGCATTGATGGTGGCTACGGCCGTTCGTTTTGATGGATTATTTGGATTCCCAGCGTACGCCTATCCAATTGTGCCCATTGTTGTCACTATCGTAGCAACAGTCTCGCTTGTAGCAGTTGGGGAGTATGTTGAGTACCGACCTACCATTCGTCGAAGTGTTGTTGGTCTTTTAGTGACGTTCTTCCTGCTTTCGTCTTTGACGTACTTTTTCAAAGAGTATGCGTTCAGTAGGGGTGTTGTGCTGATGACCATTGGCTTCAGTGCTGCGCTATTCACGATAACAAGGGGGCTCCTCAGCTCCCTTGATTCACATCGTGGTGTTCGCAAGCGACGGATCATTCTCGTTGGACTGAATGATCACACCGCGTCGATCATAGAAGAACTTCAACGAGCTGAGCACCGCCACACCGAGATCGTGGGGGTTGTTGCAACAAGCCCCTTTGCAGTCGACCGATTTTGTGGCGTTCCTGTCGTGGGAGATACAAGTTACCTGGCGCGTATTCTTGACGTTACCGGGGCACAGGAAGTGGTCCTCACTGATCCCGACGTTAGTCATGAACATGCCATGGAGCTGATGATCGCTTCGTCTACGCACCGCGCCCGCTTCCATATGGCCTCCGAGTATGACGACATCGTAACTGCTCGAATCATAAACGATGTTGCCGGAGTGGAGCCGACTGTTACTATTCCTCCGCTCATGCTTTTTCGGAATAGAGTTGCCAAACGAACCGGTGATATTCTAGCTGCGTTGGTCGTTTTGACGCTGGGTCTTCCGTTTTTAGCTTTGTTGACGCCTAGGGACAGAGTTCGTCTATGGGCGGACGTATTTCTCGGTCGACGCAGCGTTGTTGGACTGTATCCTGACGGTGAGCGTCGCAGCTCCGGCAAAGTGGGAATAACAGGTCTGGTGATGATCAGTGATCCTCGAGGTCTTTCTGCTCAGACAATTCACCACCTTAATGACTATTATGTGAACTCGTACTCTATTGCTCTTGACATTGAGATCTTTCTGAAACACCTCCTACGGCGCAATCGTGGCTAATACTGCTGCATTAGAATTCGAAAAACCAATCGTTGAACTCGAAAAGAAGATCGAGGAAATGAAGGCGTTGGCCGACACCCTCGATATCCAGCCACAGATCGAAGACCTTGAGCAACAGATAGAGGTACTCCGAACGGAGATCTATCGCGACCTTACTCGCTGGCAACGGGTGCAGATAGCCCGACATCCCGACAGGCCGTATACGCTTGATTATATCTCTCACTGCTTCAACGACTTTGTTGAGCTCCATGGTGACCGTGCGTTCCGTGATGATCCCGCCATCGTCGGTGGCCTTGCTACGCTCAATGGCAGACACGTAATGGTCATTGGTCATCAGAAGGGTCGCGATACAAAATCAAACCTCTATCGCAACTTTGGGATGCCAAATCCGGAAGGGTACCGTAAGGCGTATCGTTTGTTTGAAACTGCTGAGAAATTTGGCCTGCCTGTGATCTGCCTCCTCGATACTCCGGGGGCATTCCCGGGCTTAGAAGCGGAGGAACGTGGTCAAGCAGAGGCAATTGCTCGAAATCTTCGACTCATGGCTCAACTTCGGACTCCGATCGTTATCGTCGTTATCGGAGAGGGGGCTTCGGGTGGCGCATTGGGGATAGGCATAGGGAACCGTGTGCTGATGCTGGAGAATGCCTGGTACTCGGTTATCGCACCCGAGAGTTGCTCGTCTATCCTATGGCGTTCATGGGATTACAAAGAACAGGCTGCTGAAGCGCTGCGCCTTGGTGCTACAGATCTTATCAAGGTCAAGGTTATTGACCGCATCGTGCCGGAACCAATCGGTGGTGCACACAGGGATCCGGAGCTCATGTTTGAGACCTTCAACCAGGTTCTTGGTGAAGAGCTCGACGCACTTTGTAACATGCCCGAGCAGACGCTCGTTGATGAGCGCCGCAGAAAATTCTATGAAATGGGCATCTGGACAGAGACGAATTGAAGCTTGTAGAGCTTTGCATAGAGGGCGTTTAGCGCAAGTAGCTCTTGATGCGTTCCCATCTCGGCGATCTCACCATGATGCAGGACCACAATGCGGTCAGCGCGCTGGATTGTCGACAGTCTGTGGGCAATGACAATTGATGTTCGCCCCTTGAGAAGTGTTGATATCGATCGCTCAATGAGCTGCTCGGTTTCCGTGTCAATGCTCGATGTTGCTTCGTCGAGAATCAAGATATCTGGATCGGTGACCAGTGCTCTACAGAACGAGATCAACTGTTTCTGTCCAACACTAAGAACGGCTCCACGCTCGCGTACATTTGTGTCGTATCCGTGAGGGAGACGTTGTATGAACGGATCTGCACCTAGTGATGCCGCTGCCTGGATCACAGCCTCGCGCGTGATCTCTTGGCGCCCTAGCGTAATGTTGTCCGCAACCGAACGCGAAAACAAAAACACGTCTTGCAAGACTATAGCAATGTGTCGGCGAAGATCATGTTGCCGAATGTCGCGAATGCTCTTGCCATCAATAATGATGTCACCGCTCTGGAATTCATAGAATCTGCTCAGAAGGTTGATGATAGAGCTCTTACCGGCACCTGTTGCCCCAACAAGTGCGACTGTCTCGCCTTTCTTGACGTTGAACGATACGCCTTTGAGCACAGGAGTTGTACCATCATAGCTGAAGTGAACATCGCGAAACTCAATTCCGTCCTTTAGTTCATCGAATGAGGTGGCTGTTGAGGAGTCGGGCACCGTCATCTCCGTGTCCAGTAGGGAGAATATGCGTTCAGACGCTACTACGCTTGACTGGAGGGTGTTGTACTTCTCTGTGAGATCCCTCACCGGACGGAAGAACATTTCGGCAAACTGGGTGAATGCCACGAACATTCCGATGGTCATTGCGCCCGAGAGAATGTTTCCGGCTGCATACCACACGATGATAGACAGCGAAACGGCACTTAGGAATTCCACAACAGGGAAGAAGGATGCGTAGAGAAAGATCGATCGGTCCTGAAGGTCGCGATGCTCCGCATTAATCTCTGCGAACTGTTTCACCATTCTGTCCTGCTGGCGAAACAATTGCACAACGCCAATGCCCGTAACGAATTCGTTCATGAACGAATTCATCCTAGCTACCTGCCTACGAATGAGCGAGTACAGCTTGCGCACTTTTGCGCGAAACACAAACGACGCAGTGAGTAAGAAAGGTAGGACGGTGATGGTGATCAACGTTAACTCATGCGACGTACTCCACATGAAATATAGAATCCAGAATATCACCATCACGTTCGAAATAATATCAACAACGCCAGATGAAAAGAGCTCGTTGAGAACCTCTACATCGCTCGTAACACGCGTCACAATTCGTCCCACCGGTGTTGTATCGTAAAACCGTAACGCTAGGCGTTCAACATGACGATACAGCGTGTTTCGTATGTCGAGCAGAACACGTTGGCCCACCCATGTCATGAGCAAGGAGAGACCATACTGCATAGCTCCTTGCAAAAGAAGCAGTCCAACGATCAATGAAATGAGCCACACCAAGCCGTTAAGATCGTGCTTCATGATGTGGTCATCAATAGCGATCCGGGTCAGATAGGGTCGAAGGGGGCCT
>JAPLFN010000018.1 GCA_026390655.1 Candidatus Kapaibacterium sp. | reverse complement strand
GGTGAACAGACCAACGGTGTTCATCTCGCCCGTTGATAGCCATCCAGGCGTGGTAAACCCACCAAGTGCTGCCATGATCGCAACGATCAATGAATTATGCGCTATGGCTCTCCACACAGCAAGACACGTAACTCCAACCATGAGAAGAAATGCAATTGGCTGTGGAAGTATGTCGTAGAAGCCATACGTAGCATAAGCAGAAAGGTAGAGAATGGTGATCGCTGTTGAAGCTATGCCCTGTGCAAATCCGGCAAGCCCCTTCTTCATCCATCGATGCGCTGCATAGATCAGTGCGGCGCCGGCAGCAAAACCAATTCCCACGCGACCGATAGGAGGAATCAGATCATTGTCAAATGCATACTTCAGGAAGAACACCATTGCCAACACAATCGCCACAGATCCAATGCGGTTAAGAAGCTTGCCACCAATAAGCATCTCCCACTCGGCGTTCGTACGTCCGGGCGCTTTGGGTGGCTTAACAATTGGAGGGTATGGGATAGGGGGCTGAGGGATCTGCGCTGCAACAACAGGTGGAGGTGCCTGTGTTGGCGCGGCCGTTGAAGAAGAGACTCTATTAAACTCTAGGGCATCAACGCGTCGCTGTAAGCGCTTTAGTCGATCAGAAAGCGATACAACAAAGAACCACGGACCCAGAATAAGAGCGAGGGCAAATAGAACGGGTACGAAGTACTCCATAAAGCTCCTTTGAAGGCGTGTCTCTTGCTAATGCATGAATGTACGGCGATTTCGTACTATTCGAATAGACAGTTCGATCGCTTCGATTGTACTTTGAGCATCAACATCTCCGCCGGCTGCAACGTCATATGCAGTACCGTGATCTGGCGACGTGCGAATGATATTCAAACCAGCAGTGCAGTTTACACCTGCTCCTTGAGCGAGTAGTTTCAAAGGGATGAGACCCTGATCGTGGTACATCGCTACAATGCCATCGTAACGCTTGTAGGCTCCAAATGCAAAGAATCCATCAGCTGCATGCGGCCCGTCCACTTGATACTCACTGGCACGCGCGAGCTCAATAGCGGGGCGTACCACGGAATCATCCGTAGTACCAATCACACCATGTTCGCCAGCATGTGGATCGATCGATAGAATAGCGATCTGAGGATCGATCAGCCCGAGATCCACAACAAGATGGTGATGCAGGGCAGCGATGCGAGCAACGATCAACTCTATTGTCAATCGCGACGTTACGTCGGATAGTGGAACGTGAACGGTGGCAAGTGCTACGCGGACGTCACGAGTACACAGGATCATTAAGGGTTCGCCGCCTGCGGCAGCAGCAACCATTTCCGTTTGACCCGGGAATGTCCAACCAACTCTTGTGAGTCCGTACTTATTGATCGGCAACGTAACGAGTGCATCAACATTGCCGTCTACGGTTCGGGCTATGGACGTGTTTAAAGAGGACAATGCGCAGAGCGCGGCGTCATCCTGAAGCGTGCCGGGAAACACGTCAGACGGCGTGTTAATCGGTATGAGTACAACGCTGTTCTCGGCGAGACGCCATACACCGCGCCGCAGAACGCCGGGTAGTTGATAGACAGAAAGTGCTCTCGCAAGAGTGGTATCGTCAATCGCAAGTTCAAGTACAGCGCTGAAAGGATGTTGTGAACAGGCATCGGCAAAACATCGCAAGCCGATACCATTCACGTCGCCACACGACACCGATAGCCGCGCGTTCATCGTACGCCTGATGCCCTGCGACGTCTTGTCTTATAAAAATTCAGGAGCATGCCCACAACGGCAATGTTGGCGATCAATGCAGTGCCCCCTGCGCTCAAGAAGGGTAAGGGAATGCCCATGACGGGAAAGAGGCCCACCGCCATTCCAATGTTCACCATGGTGTGGTAGGTAAGGAGCGTTGCAAAGCCGATGGCGATGATACTTGCAAATGACGAACGCGCAAGTGATGCGATGTTCAGTGCGCGAAACACAATGCTCGCAAGGAGGGCAATGACAATAGTGCCACCAACAAACCCAAACTCTTCCGTAGGCACACAAAAGATGAAGTCCGTCCACTGCTCGGGAATGTACCGCAACTGCGTCTGTGTTCCCTTCAGAAATCCTTTGCCCGAAACACCGCCGGAACCTACCGCTAGAACCGACTGAATCACGTGATAGCCACTGCCACGCGGATTGCGCTCAGGTTCAAAGAGCGTGATGAGACGACTCTGTTTGTAACTCTCGAGCGATTCAAACGCCGGCTTCACCGCAAGACCGGCTCCAACGAGCACCACACAAGCGATAGCGGTGAGAATGACGTTTCGGCGAAAGAGAAAGGCGCCTAGCGAAACCAACGCCGCCACGATGGCAAACCAGATCATGTTGTCGAACAATACCCCATATAATGCAGAAGCAGCAACAAAGGGGGCTACTGCGATAAAGTAGAGAATGAAGAGATCTCCACCAGCCCAAAGAAACACACCAAGAAGCATTGCAATGAACACCGTAGCAGAACCGGTGTCCGGCTGCATCATGATGAGCCCAACCGGAAGGAGGAACAATACCACTACAACAATGAGATCTCGAAGTGCACGTATCTCAAAACCTTTCCGGCCAGAGTATCGAGCAACAGCCATGAGCGTTGTGAGTTTTGCAAGC
>JAPLFN010000064.1 GCA_026390655.1 Candidatus Kapaibacterium sp. | reverse complement strand
TCAGCGATGACACACGGGGCTCCTTCTTTCGCAACGCATCAATGAGGTCGTGGCCAATGGTTGTTGCACTCACTAGGGCATATCCGTCTAGTGTCGACATAACAGCAGCGATCACTCCTGCAACAAAAAGTCCCTTCCACATCGATGGTAGAACGGATTGAGCAAGCACCATATATGTCTCAGTTGGCTCAACAGATGATAGATGCGCAACAGCGTACAACCCAGTGAGTAACTGCATGACGTCGAACACCATCCAGAGTGCTACACTTACAACAATACCCGTACGGGCCGTTTTCCAGTCCTTTGCGGCGGCCGCCCGAACGTGAAAGTTAGGATCGATAAATGTCTGCAATGCTACTACGAACCACACTGCAATGGGCATCCACCCAAGAGCGCCAGGAAAGGCACGATGCGTTTGCGGCAAGGATGCCAAGAGCTCTGCCGGTGAGCCATAGACAACCATGCAGAAAGCCGTGAGTGAAGCAAAACCCACATACATCACTACGAGCTGGACAACGTTGGCGAATACATCGCTTCTCAAACCACCCTTTGCTACATAGATCACCGAGACAATGGTTCCAATGATGATTGACAAAAGAAGCGACAAGCCCGTGACTGACTGCACAACAATACCAAGCATAAGTTGGTAGGATGCCGGGATGGTAATGATGAGCATGATAACAGCAGACACAGTTCGGGCTCGTGGACCATAGACACTTCCCAGTTGATCAGGAATGCTCACAGCTTCTGACAGACGAATGCGCTTCGCTAACCATGAAGCATAGATCATCGCAACGATGTAATACGGCACACCGAAACAAAGAATGAACACTACTCCGTACCGCATGACGAACTCACCGGATCCAAGCACCGCGCCATACCAAGTAGCAACGAGCGAGGCAACAAAGAAAGGGAGCGTTAACGACCGTCCTGCAAGCACATAGTCAGCTTCTCCCGATTTGGACGATCTACGCGTCCCCATCAACCCAGCGAGAAACACGGCAGCTAGGCTGCAGATGATCACAGTAATGTCTAAACCGTCAAGCCTAAGTGCGTCGACTATCACGGCGCAACCATCGCATCTTGCTGAAGTATATTCTTCAGGAACGTTCTTCTGTGGATGGCACACGGACCATTGGCAATGATCGCCGAGCGGTGCATTTGTGTTCCATATCCCTTGTGTTGCGCGAACCTATACGCAGGGTGGTTCAACGCCTCCTTCACCATCCATTCGTCACGAGTGGTCTTGGCAAGAATTGATGCTGCGGCTATTGAGACACTTAGCGCATCGCCCTTGATGATCGTTGTACTGCTGATCGGATGAGGTCTGAACCTGTTGCCATCGATCAGGCAGTGAAGGGGCCCCTTGATGCCGGCAGACCTAACACAGTCGTTGATCGCTTCATGCATTGCGTCGTATGTGGCTTGGAGAATGTTGACCTCGTCGATCCGGTTATGATCGACGAGGGCAACAGACCAGAAGATGGCAGCATCTTTGATGATAGTCGAAAGTTCCAGACGTCGCTGCGACGTGAGAACCTTAGAATCGTTGAGGCCTAACGGGATCTGTTTTGGATCGAAGATAACGGCTGCGGCTGCAACCGGCCCTGCAAGCGCGCCACGACCCGCCTCATCAACACCGATAACGAGCGTGCCTGAGTCCCAGTATGGTTGTTCTAATTGGGTGGAGATCACATGGCAAAGCTACTGCTCGCCAATGAGTCTCAAGAATTCATTTCGCAGTGCCTGATTTGAACCGAGGTCACCCCGCATAACGGAGGTGATCATCACGCTGGACTCAGAGGCCTCAACGCCTCGTGCGATCATACAATAGTGCTTGGAAGAAATAACAACTCCCAACGCGATTGGATCAAGCATTTCAATGAGGAAATCGGCTATCTGTTCTCCCAGCTCTTCTTGAATTTGTCCGCGACGAGAGAACCACTCCACTATGCGGGTGAACTTCGAGAGACCGATGACCTTATCTCGCGGGACATAGCCTATAGAGCACGTCCCGGAAATCGGTTGCCAATGATGAGAGCAGACACTCATGATCTTTATGTTTTTTGAGATCACGAGTTCGTCAACGTTCTTTCTGTTTGGAAACACTGTCATCTTCGGCGGAGCGGAGAACCGACCCGCTAGGAGTTCATTTATCCACATTCGCGACAGTCGAAAGGGCGTGTCCATGCTGTTCGGGTCATTTCGATCTATTCGAAGTATCTCAAAGATCTCAGAGAACTTTTGCTCTAATTGCGACGTCATTTCGGCGCGTTCAACCTCGTTGATCGGGTGATTCCCATTAGCATCGAAGAAGACCTGCCCCTTAGCATTCTCTTGGGGGTACAGCTGAATGGTCCGAAGAAGTTGGCGTTCCAACTCTTCATCATCAAGATCAACCAAGGAGAGTCTTTGTGGCTCATTCAGGGAACTCATACCAACATCCTTTCTACTACCTGCAATTCGGACGGTTCATAACGAGGAATCGAAACTGGTGCGCCGAAATAGTCGGCTACATTTTGGTCGGATTCATAGAGTCGTATCATATGGAGCTCACCAGATGGCAGACGATTCTCAAGTTGCTGCCAGAAGATCACACAGAGGTTCTCAACCGTCGGAATTACGCCCAGGAGGAAATCCACGTCAAAATTGAGGTGTTTGTGGTCCACTTTGTAGATGATGACGTCGTCAAGGATTGTCTTGAGGACCTTGAGGTCAATCACATACCCGGTGAGTGGGTCCGGAAGCCCCTTAACGGTCACTTCCAGGACATAATTATGTCCGTGTCCGCGAATATTATTGCACTTGTCAAATACCGCCTGAT
>JAPLFN010000054.1 GCA_026390655.1 Candidatus Kapaibacterium sp. | reverse complement strand
GTCAGTTGCATGCTACGAGGGGGCGAAGCGCTCCTTTCTCATGCCAAAGAGCGTCTCGGTGTTGGCCACAATCAGGCAACTGCGGACGGGAAATTCTCCCTTGAAGAAGTGGAATGCATGGGCGCCTGCGGTGGTGCACCGATGATCGCCATCAATGAGACATTCCACGAGAATGCAACGAAGGAGCAAGTGGATGCTCTTCTCGATGCCTGTCCGTAAAGAGTCTGCGGAATCTTCACGTAATCATGTCTTTGTTTCCTTGTTTCGTACACATACTCGGGTTTCGGAAAAATGCAGCCTACGAACACGAAGGATCCGGAATATTATCACAAGGTGGTTGACTGTCAATACGCCTGTCCTGCACATACACCTGTCCCCGAGTACATCCGCCTCATAGCCGCGGAGAAATACACCGAAGCCTACATTGTCAACTGGGAATCCAACGTGTTTCCGGGAGTACTTGGGCGTACCTGCGATAGACCATGCGAGCCGGCATGTAGACGTGTCCGTGTAGAAGAAGAGCCGGTAGCTATATGTCGACTAAAGAGGGTTGCCGCCGATAATAAAGGCGACCTGTCACATTACATACCACAAGGCCCCTTTCCGTCCAATGGCAAAAAGATTGCTCTTATAGGGGGCGGTCCGGCATCGCTCACAGTTGCGCGCGATCTTGCTCCTCTCGGTTATGAAATCCATCTCTTTGATGAGCAACCTGCCGGTGGTGGTATGATGCGCACGCAGATCCCATCCTTCCGTTTGCCGATATCTGTTCTTGAAGAAGAAGTAGGCTTTATCCTCAACATGGGGATCCACACGCAGTTCCTTACGTACGTTGATAGTCTGAAGTCTGTTCTTGAAAAAGACTACGATGTTGTGTTCGTGGGAACAGGCGCGCCACGTGGACGAAATTTAGATATCCCCGGTCGCGACGAAGCGGCTGCACACATCCATATCGGCATCGATTGGTTGCAAAGTGTTGCCTTTGAACATACCGCGTCGATTGGTAAGAACGTGATCGTTCTCGGCGGTGGAAACACGGCAATGGACTGCTGCCGCACAGCGCGCCGCCTCGGTGGTGAGAACGTAAAGGTTCTCGTGCGAAGTCCCTTCAAGGAGATGAAGGCCTCTCCATGGGAAAAGGAAGATGCTATGCACGAGGATATTCCGATCCTCGACAACCACGTCCCGGTATCCTTTGTGCTCGAGAACGGAACACTCACAGGAATGATGTTTGAGATAGTCCATGCCGTATATGACAGCAACGGCAAGAGATCTCTCGTTCCAACGGGCGAACCGCACGTATTCATTCCCGCTGACGATGTTCTCATTGCTATTGGTCAGGAGAATTCATTCCCTTGGATCGAGCGTGACCTAGGTATGGAGTTCGACAAATGGGATATGCCTGTTGTTGATGAGAAGACCTATCAGTCAACAATCCCTAAAGTCTTCTTTGGTGGCGATGCTGCGTTTGGTCCAAAGAACATCATCACCGCAGTTGCGCAAGCCCATCAGGCAGCGATCTCGATCGATCTATACTGCAAGGAATCTGTACTAACGGAGCGACCACATCCGATGGTGAACCTTGTGAGCCAGAAGATGGGTATTCATGAATGGAGCTACGATAGCATGGTCACGATCGACCAGCGATTTGTGGTTCCACAGGCCGATAAGAAGCTAACACTTTGTAATCGCAAGATGGAAGTCGAACTCGGCTTCGATGTGGCTACGGCATGGAAAGAGGCAGAGCGTTGTTTGAATTGTGATATTCAAACGGTGTTTCGCGAGCCCCTTTGCATTGAATGCGATGCGTGCGTTGACATCTGTCCAACGTCATGCATTACGTTCACAACAAATGGCACCGAAGCAGAACTGCGCTCGCGATTAAAAGCACCGGCACTTACATTGTCCCAAGACCTTTTGGTATCGGATGTGCTACCAACCAAACGCGTTATGGTAAAGGACGAGGACGTTTGTTTGCACTGTGGCTTATGCGCCGAGCGATGCCCTACTGCTGCATGGGATATGCAGCTCTTTTCCTACAACACAGCAAAGGCAGGGGCATAACGCATCATGTCAATGATCAATGATTTTGTCGTCCGTTTCGCAAACGTCAACGGCACAGGTTCAGCAAGTGCTAACTATCTTTTTGCTAAGAGTATCTTTCGCATGGGCATTCCCATGTCGCCCAAAAACATCTTCCCTTCAAACATTCAAGGTCTGCCAACCTGGTATGAAGTGCGTGTTAGTGAAAGGGGCTATCTAGGCCGCCGGGAAGGTGTAGACGTGTGTGTTAGCGTAAACCCACAGAGCATGAAGCAAGATGTGGCCTGTGTTAAGCCTGGTGGCTACTTCTTGTATGACAATACAAAGCCCCTTGCTGCTGAGCTCATCCGTGAAGACATCAACTATCTGGGCATTCCCCTGATGGCCACATGTAATCGCGAGTATACAGATCCACGGCAACGTCAGCTCTTTAAGAACGTGATGTATGTAGGAGCTCTCTCTGCACTGCTCCAAATAGAGTTTGGCGTGCTCGAGGAGTTGCTCGCTGAACAGTTCGCAGGCAAGGAGAAACTCATCGCACCCAATGTTAAAGCGCTGAAGCTGGGGATAGACTATGTCCATGAGCATTTTACGTATCCGCTGCCAATGCGAGTTGAGCGGAGAGATCTTGTTGGCAATAGCATTTTGACCACGGGCAATTCTGCCTCGGGTCTCGGTGCAGTGTATGGCGGTGCTACGGTGGTGGCATGGTATCCAATCACTCCGTCAACATCTGTTGCTGAGGCGTTTCATGAATACGCCGATGAATTGCGTATCGATGCAGATGGCCGGACGAACTTTGCCATCGTGCAGGCAGAGGATGAGCTTGCAGCTATAGGTATGGTGATTGGCGCCTCGTGGAACGGTTCACGGTCCTTTACAGCAACGAGCGGTCCGGGCGTGTCGCTCATGAACGAATTCCTTGGCCTTGCCTACTTTGCAGAAGTACCTGTTGTGCTTGTAGACGTGCAACGCACCGGACCGAGCACGGGCATGCCGACGCGCACGCAGCAGTCCGATCTCACGATCGCCGCATACGCATCACACGGGGATACCAAACACGTGATGTTGTTTCCGTCGACGCCCACAGAGTGCTTTGATATGACGGCCGATAGTTTTGATCTCGCTGAACGACTTCAGACACCGATCATGATCATGTCCGATTTGGATCTCGGTATGAATGACCACATGTGCACCCCCTTCCAATGGGATGAACATAGTGAATATGATCGCGGCAAGGTCTACAGTGCCGAAGATCTTGATACGATCAAGCGGTATGGTAGATATCAGGATGTGGACCACGACGGCATTCCCTACCGCACAATCCCGGGTGTACATGCAACCAAGGGTTCTTATGTAGTGCGTGGTAGTTCACGAGATGAGTTTGCTGTGTACACGGAAGATTCCGCTGCATACATGAGAAACATGGATCGCCTCTCAAAGAAGTGGGAAACCGCAAAGACACTCGTTCATGCTCCGCAACGGTATCAAGAAAAGGATGCAAGCACGAGTGGTGCGTTATTCTTCGGCACTACTACCGATAGCGCACAAGAGGCATTGGATATCTTAAAGGCAAGCGGCATTGTGATCGATGCCTTACGCTTACGCGCCTTTCCGTTCAACAACACGGTTGCCGAGTTTGTGCGTTCACACGATCGTGTTTTTGTGATAGAACAGAACAGGGATGGACAAATGCGTTCTTTGTTAACAACAGAGCTCAATGTGGATCCTGCGAAGCTCCTTTCAGTTCTGAACTATGACGGCATGCCGATCACGGCTGAGACTATCACCAGTCAGATCCTTCACCACCTGAACCAAACGTCATGAGTTTCCTCCGTCCAAAATTCCGACATCCTCACCTTCCAACAAATGAGCTTGGCTACACCACTACGGAGTACGAAGGATCGCTCTCCACGTTGTGTGCCGGATGTGGTCACGACAGTATTAGTGCCGCAATTGTGCAGGCGTGTTTTGAGATGAACATTGAGCCCCATAAAGTTGCGAAGCTTTCCGGCATCGGTTGTTCATCAAAAACACCCGCCTATTTCCTTGGCAATTCACACGGTTTTAATACCGTGCACGGACGTATGCCGTCGGTTGCCACAGGTGCCAATCTTGCTAATCGAGATCTGATCTATCTTGGCGTTTCGGGAGACGGAGATACAGCATCGATCGGCATGGGGCAATTCGTTCACGCCGTACGACGTAACCTCAACATGGTCTACATCGTGATGAATAACGGATGTTATGGTCTAACGAAGGGTCAAGACAGCGCCACTGCAGACAGAGGATCAAAAAGCAAGGCCGGATCTGTGAACCCGTTTGAGTCTATTGACCTTTGTGGACTTGCTCTCGAACTCGGTGCCTCGTTTGTTGGCCAGAGCTTCAGCGGAGACAAAGAACAGCTTATCCCGCTTATCAAGGCGGCTATGAGTCACAAAGGATTCGCCTTCGTCAATGTTATCAGTCCATGTGTGACGTTTAACAACAACGTTGGTTCGACAAAGAGCTACGACTACGTGCGCCAACACATGGAAGCCACTGCGACCGTTGATTTTGTACCGATGATGACCGAGATCACTGCTTCGTACGAACAGGGCTCTGACGCGACAATTTCAATGCACGATGGCACGCTGTTGCATCTACACAAACTTGCTGATGGCTGGGATCCAAGTGATAAACTCTCCGCAATCCATGCATTACAACACGCGCGTAATGAAGCAAAAGTTCTTACCGGTCTGATCTATTACAGTGCCGATGGTCATGAGTTGCATGATGTGCTCAACAGCAGCGAACGGCCACTCAATTCGCTTAGGCAAGAAGAACTATGCCCCGGTGTAGCGAAGTTGGAGGAGATCAATAAGGGGCTTCGTTAACCATGAAACACATCTTTGTCCTCTCGGGCGGATCTATCCGCGGCGCGTGGCAAACAGGTGCTCTGCTCGCAACATTAGAGAGACTTCCTGCAACGGATGAAATCGCAGGGATCTTTGGAGTCAGTGTCGGTGCACTCAACGCCGCATTTCTCGCGAGCAACACCGTCTATAAGGCAGGCACGCCAACAACTGTTTCGGATCTCCTTGCCGGGTGTAATGCATTAAAATCATTCTGGAGCACAAAGGTCACAGGACCGCATTCTCTTGTCAATGGTCGTTCACCGGCAGAGCTGGCGCAAAGCATCATTGGACAAGGCGGCTCATTCACAGGTTGGAAGGGGCTAGCCGATCACGCTCCCCTTATTCAATTGTATAAGACAGTTGCGATCCACGCGAATATTGCTCAAGCCCCCTACACTGTCAAAGTTGGATATACAGACTACGTTACGGGTCGATATTCGAACAAGGATCTCCGCACCGATGCAAAGAGCGATCAGGCAGTTGAGAACCTGGTGTTTGCTAGCGCCGTTACCCCGTTGATCATGGACTACATACGTTTGCAGAAGGCATCCGGAGATTGGGCTCGACTTTCAGACGGTGGGCTTCGTCATGTTGTCCCGTCAACCGAAGTGGTGGATCTGGTAAAAGCGCTCATTGCCGCTGGTTCTGCCGCAGGGGACGTGCGTGTGCACACCTACGTTTGTAGCCCAGCATTACTACCCGAGTGGATTATCGGCAATGATCGAATCGGTTCGCACTCGAAACGTCCAGGATTGCTCGATATCATTGACCGTGCGTTCTCAATGATGACGCAGAGCGTTGTTGAGGCCGATCTTTACAAACTCAGCACGGAGATCAATGGCTTAGGTAGTAGCACAAAGGTCTACCAGAACCCAACCGAATACCTCACTAATAGTATCGTGAGTTTTACTTCTGCAGACGTGGCGTCAATGTTGCAGTTCGGGTACGATCATGCCAAAGGGGCTTTGCAAGTACCACCACGAATAGCTTAAACATGCCCTCAAAAAGAAAAGCCCTACGAATCTTTTTGATCACGCAGGGCTTTTGTTTTTTCAGTGGTCGGTTAATCAACCGAGTGGAATCAAGCTCTTGTTCTCATCGAGCCACGCTGAGAATGACTGAAGTTCCGGATTGATTGCACGCACGACATTGAGGTTGCGTGCTCCCACAAAGTCCTCATTGAACTCTGCTTTGAACTGATACATATTCCCCATGTCGTCTGCACCCGGGAAACCGAAGCTGCGATAGACCGACGCTGGGACATCGTTGTAGACCACGTTTTCGCCTAGCGCGGTGCTGAGCCCCTTGGCCATTTCTTCACCTGTAAGATGCTCTCCGGCAATGCTCACGGTCTTGCCAATATACGATGGGTCTTTGAAGATGTTGAATGCAGTCTTGCCGATGTCTTTAACGGCAATGCCCGGAAGTTTTTTGTCTGCCATGGGCATGGTAAGCGCAAGTACTCCATCAGCACCACGTGCAGGACCCGCGCCAAAGTAGATGAAGTTTTCCCAATAGAACGAGGTATTCAGGATGGTTGTTGGCACGCCTGCTTCTGCGAAATAGGCATTGGCTTCGCCTTTAGCATCAAAGTGCGGAACCTTGTAGTGTTCTTGCAAGGTTGGCATACGATCGTCGGAGAGCGGGATCCATTTGCGTGTGTCTTCTAGTGACGACCAGATCACGTGATGCACACCAGCTGCCTTTGCGGCATTGGCCATGTTGCGTGCACTCTGCTTCTCTTTATCTGGCGAGAAGTGGTCCCAGAAGAATGTGACAAAGAACGCCCCATAAGCCCCTTGGAGAGCCGATGTAAGACTCTCTTCGTTATCTACATCCGCAGCAACCACTTCGGCACCGAGTGCAGCCAACGCCTTTGCTTTGTCGGACGTAACGTCCCGAGTAATAGCGCGAACTGCCCAATCGCCTGATGGGTCAGCGAGGATGGCACGAACGAGTCCCCCACCCTGTGCGCCGGTGGCTCCAACTACTGCAATGATCTTCTTTGGTGACATAAACTTCTCCAGATTTAAGGAATGTGTTTGAACACGTTTATTATATGTGTTCAAACATACATCTAATCTCCGGAACTACAAAACGCTCCAACACGCCAACTACAAGGCGGAGTTATCTATTTTATATTATTGGAGTTACAGTAACGAGAAAAAGCGTCACTTTGAGCTGCGTCAGGCGGCGTTCACGTACGAAGAGTCTTGTGGATTCAAATTGAATCCACAGCTTCGCTCTAGTAGGGTCACTACTTCGTGGCGGTGCACGCAATCCGCTTGAGGCATAAGGAAGACATCGAAGCGCACATTGTCCATGCTGCCGGCGGCATCTGCCCATTGGGCAAACTTCTCGTGCAGAACAAGTTCCCGCGCTCCCGGGATCATATCGCAATCAAAAGCATCTACAACAACATATTGTCCGGACTCTCCCTTACGCAATACACCTACTACGCCTGGAACGTCATACGACTTCCAGTCAACAAGGCTGACAGGCATCAAGAAGTGCATACAGTTCTTTACGGGCATTGCGTGTAACATGGGGGTCTCGGATTAGATTCGAAATTTTATAGAACTCGAAGATTAGTTCTCTTCGCCGCGGTCGATCGAATATGGGTTTTGACGGTTTGCAAGCATGGTAGTCTCGTTTGTATTCGTTGTTAAAATGTTATTCAAAGTTGAGAAAGATCAGTCTTCTGTACGGTCGATCTGGTGTGCGCGTTCTGCAACGAGTGCTGAATAGGCATCTGGGCTATCGATGTAGTACTGAACAGTTGCCTGATTGTTCATGATCATTTGGTTCATCTGCATTGGCGTAATACCGGCCTGCTGTGGCGACATTAGACCGAAGTAGCACATAACAGCGATGAGGATTTCCATGGGGTGTCTCTTTTGGTTTTGTTTTGAATGAAGTGTTTTGGTGATCAACGGGTTTTAAGAATCAGTTCTCTTCGCCGCGGTCGATCGAATATGGGTTTTGACGGTTTGTAAGCATGATGTTCTCGTTTGAATTGGTTGTTTGAATGTGAAATGTTGTCGTGATTTGATCAGTCTTCTGTACGGTCGATCTGATGAGCGCGTTCTGCAACGAGTGCTGCATAGGCATCTGGGCTACCGATGTAGTACTGAACCGCAGATTGATTGTTATTGATCATTTGGTTCATCTGCATTGGCGAGATGCCGGCTTGTTGAGGCGTCATAAGACCGAAGTAGCACATAACAGCGATGAGGATTTCCATGGGGTGTCTCTTTTAGTTTTGTTTTGAATGAGGTGTTTTTGAGTGATCGACGGGTTTTGAGAATTAGTTCTCTTCGCCGCGGTCGATCGAGTATGGGTTTTGACGGTTTGTAAGCATGATGTTCTCGTTAGTATTGGTTGTTGATAATTAATGTTTGAAGACGGTCATCGCATGGTGCGAATCAGTTCTCTTCGCCGCGGTCGATCGAGTATGGGTTTTGACGGTTTGTAAGCATGATGTTCTCGTTTGAATAAGTTGTTTGAGTGTGAATTGTTGTCGCTATTTGATCAGTCTTCTGTGCGGTCGATCTGGTGAGCGCGTTGTGCCACCAAAGCGTTATACGCATCCGGGTTTTCGATGTAATACTGAACGGTTGGCTGATTGTTCATGATCAGCTGATTCATCTGCATTGGCGTAATGCCCGCAGATTGTGGTGTCATGAGCCCGAAGTAGCACATGACGGCAATGAGGATTTCCATGAGGATGTCCTTTTATGGGATAAATAAAGGTAGTTTTCATTTGAGATTCTTCATTTGTGTTCTAGATGGATCCGACAAAACGAGCGCCTTGAGTAGCACGTTGAGAATAGATTGGAAACGCCACCTCACGGTAGACACGATCCGTCAGAGTAGACATGATCCGTCAGAGTAGACATGATCCGTCAGAGTAGATACGACCCGTCAGGTCGTTTTTCCGATTTCGTCCCGCATGTGTATAAGTTTTTTGACTACGCTACGTGACCTGCCCCCGTTTGTTGGTCCACCTGTAATGTTAGTCATTAAGCAGCGAACCTAAAAATGGTTGGTTGAATAGATTCGGGTGCCGGTGGACGATACCCGAGACTGCTGTGCGGACGTTTAGTGTTGTAGAAGCGTCT
>JAPLFN010000023.1:8184-26593 GCA_026390655.1 Candidatus Kapaibacterium sp. | reverse complement strand
TTCTCATGGGCGACCACTGTCAACTTCCGGCCGTAGTAACCCAAAAGCCGGAATCGCTGATTGTCCGAGGTGAAGCTTTTGAGCAGATATCAATGTCTAGTCTTGGGATGTCAGCTTTTGAGCGTCTCATTCGATGCGCGGAACAGCGTGGTGATCAATCATCCACTGCTATGCTTACGATGCAAGGGCGCATGCACAAGGATGTGATGGCCTTTGTGTCAGAGACATTCTATGGCGGACTACTGAAACCAATCGCAGATTGGCAAAGAATGGACGAGCCCCTACCATGGTCGAAAATCCTACCACATAGAGCAGTCTTCGTTCCTCTTGAATCCCCCCTCGATCAGGCAAATACCGAGGCCCATGTATTAGCTCAACTGGCGGTAACGTTACATGATCTATCTCATCGGTCACAACAAGACTTTTCGATTGGGATCATTACACCCTTCAGAGTTCAGAACAATGCCATAAGTGGCCTCCTACCGGAGCATTTGCGAGCGGTGATCACTGTCGACACCGTCGAGAGATTTCAGGGCAGCGAGCGCGACGTTATCCTATACGGCACGTGTGTTGGGTCTCCGATAGAGCTAGAGAGTATAGTATCGGAGACAGAAGTTAGGGGCGTCTTGATAGATCGGAAGCTCAATGTGGCCATGACAAGGGCGCGGCAACAGTTTGTTCTTTTAGGGTCACCAAGCGTCCTAAACCGTTCAAAAGCATACACTAAGGCGCTTTTCTTATTACCGTCTTTGTACTTACAGCAAACTACGTAGTTGTACGTATCGTTTTTTCTCGTACATTGCAATTCATGCATTTGTCCACCCCTCCTTGGGAGTGAATTATGGTACGCTCTATCCTTCTTCTTTGTGCCCTGCTCACGTTGACAGTAGTTTCAACAGCGCAACGTTCGATCACACTACCGGGCAAAACGGTTGTGAACATTCGTCTCGTTGCTGAGAATCTAGAGCATCCGGCAGTTCTCACACAACAGGCCGACGGTATGTTGTGGGTAACTGAACGGACATCTGGAAAAGTTCTTAGGATCAATCCGGGAACTGGGGCCTCCACGTCAGTCTTGGAAAAGCAGCTTTCGGTTTCACCACAAGATCCTTCCATTAAGGGCGGCTTGTTTGGTATTTCTCTTCACCCATCGTTTGACAATGGCATGCCATACGTGTTCATCTCCAGCACAACGGCCGATAACAGTCTGATCGTTGAGAAGTATCGTTTTATCGACGGAAGATTGATGGAGCCTCAGGTGCTGTTCACGGCAAAGAATGTTCCTCATGATTTGGGTCTCACTCTCGAAGCATTGGCTGACAACACGCTTCTTGTATGCGTTGCCTCATTTGACAACATGGATCCAATCACTCTTAGCAATGTAAATGGCAAAATCATTCGCATGACGTTCGATGGCGATGCGGTACCGACGAATCCGATGTATGATGCTGCAGACCCACGTTCAGCTCGTTCATACATCTATACGTGGGGACATCGCAACCCACTAGGTTTGACGCAGGTGCCAATGATAAATGCGTCAATGCCCGGTGCTGTATTCTCGAGCGAGTGCGGCCCGTACTCATTCGATGAGTTAAATCGCATACAGCCAGGTGGTAATTATGGTTGGTTGGTGGATCATGGCTATACAACCACACCTTCCGCTGGTCTGACGTGTCCACTGGCTACTCTGAATCAGGGGCCAAGTGGAATAGCCTACTATTCGTCATCGGCAATTCCAGAGTGGACGAATTCCCTTCTGGTAGGTACACTGCGTGGCAACGGAATGGTCATCGCTGAGCTAACCGCAAACGGTGCTGTTTCTAACATCGATCCAAGTCGTCCTTCGGACGATGTGATGGTGCTTTCAAACGGTCGCCTAATTGATCTGACACTTGGTGATGGCGAGACCAGAATTTCTGATGTATCTGTCTCTGCCGACGGACGAGTGTTTGTAGCACTGTCGGACTTTGGTGATGTAAAAAATGGTCGCATTCTTGCGATTGAAAATCCTGCAGTTCATGGACCTCTTGCGGTTGATGATGGAAATCTCACTGCTTCAACCGGCTTCCGTTATGGCCCAAACCCCGTTGCTGATGTCTTAACGGTGTCTCTTGATACCCCATTCACATCGGCATGGTCTGCATCGATCGTTGACCTCAATGGTCGCACGGCCACAACTGCTAGTTATTCGTCAGCAACAACGCAAGTGACTCTTTCAACATCAAACTTGTCTGCAGGGGCGTATATGCTTGTTGTGAAGGACGCAGCGACAACAAGGACGGTCACGTTTATCCGTTGATAGCCCCTTTCATAGTCTTTTTATTTTTGTTGGCTGATGCTAGCGGCTGAGCTCCCTTAATGCGTATTCTCGGGATCGATCCTGGATCCGTCATCTGCGGCTACGGCGTCATTGACGTCAATGGCTCGGACATGACACTCGTAGAATATGGGGTGGTGGCGATGAAACGTCGAACGACCTCTTTTCCCGGGAGGCTTCGAGAGATACATGACCGGCTTACTGCCGTCATTCAGCGGACAAAGCCTGATGTCTGCTCCATTGAGAAAATGTTTTACGCGAAGAACGTGTTGTCGCTCACACAACTGGCCCATGCACGAGGTGTAGCGGTGCTCGTTTGCGCTCAGGCCGGACACGACCCGATAGAATACACGCCAATGCAGGTAAAACGGAGCGTAACAGGCCGCGGCGCCGCGCCGAAGGAACAGGTGCAACATATGGTAAGAGCAATTCTTTCCATTGAGGAGACTCACGAGTTTTTCGATGCTACCGACGCATTGGCGGTTGCGATTTGCCACGCAGTAAATGGTGGACCTCCGGAAAAGATCAAACGTGGAGGTGCTGTGTCCAAGCGTCAAGCGTGGAAGGACTTCGTTGAAAAAAATCCGGCACGCGTGAAGAAGGCATAAGACCACCGAGCATTCCGCTCATTCGTGGTATTTTTGTGGTTTCTCCTTCACCCTACTTTGGACGGACCAACCCATGGCCATCAAGATCGCGATCAATGGTTTCGGACGCATCGGGCGTCTCGTATTTCGTGCCGTTAAGCAACGTGGATTAGACGTAGAGATCGTTGGCATTAATGACCTCACCGATGCTACTACGCTTGCCCATCTTTTGAAGTACGATTCTGCACATGGCCGATTTAATGGAGTTGTTGAGACAGACGGTACAGCGATCATTGTCGATGGCAAGCGAATTGAGATCTCAGCAGAAAAGCAGATCGAGAATCTTCCATGGAAGGGGCTTGACGTTGTCATCGAATCGACGGGTGTCTTTACGTCGAAGGAAGCTCTTTCAAAACACCTGGCACACTCGCGCAAGGTTGTCCTTACAGCACCTGCAAAGGATAAGCTCGATGGTACAATCGTTCTTGGCGTAAACGATCATGAGCTCACCTCCGAAATGAACGTTGTGTCAAATGCATCGTGCACAACGAACTGTCTTGCTCCGATGGTGAAGATCCTTCACGATACATTCGGGATCGAGACGGGGTATATGACCACGGTTCATGCGTATACAAACGATCAGAACATTCTCGACCTACCCCACAAGGATCTACGTCGCGCTCGTGCGGCAGCAGTCAACATCATCCCAACAACAACGGGCGCAGCCAAGGCCGTCAGCGAGGTTATGCCGATCATGAAGGGTCGCCTCGATGGCATGGCGTTTCGCGTTCCCGTACCGGACGGATCCGTAACAGACCTTACGGCTGTGCTTTCAAAGCCTGCCACAAAGGATGAGATCAACGCTGCATTCAAAGCTGCGGCAAATGGGCCCCTTAAAGGCATTCTAGAGTATTGCACGGACCCAATCGTATCGAGCGACATTGTAGGTAACCCACATTCATGCATTTTTGACTCGCTTAGCACAATGTCCGCAGGGACAATGGTTAAGGTCGTGGGTTGGTATGATAATGAATGGGGCTACTCCAATCGTATCGTAGATCTTCTCATGCGGGTGAGTGCGTGATACAAAGTGTGTCGGACGTTGAGGTTCGTGGAAAGCGTGTTCTTACGCGCGTAGATTTCAACGTTCCGCAGGACGAGAATGGGGCAATTACCGATGATAACCGGATACGAGAATCTCTCGCAACCATAGAACTCATCGTTCGCAACGGCGGTATCCCCATTCTTATGTCGCACCTTGGGCGGCCCAAGGGAGAGCGGAAACTCAAGTACTCATTGCGTCCCGTGGCAGAACGATTGGCGGCCTTGCTGAAGTCATCAGGCGCCGCGGTGCACTTTGCTGAGGATTGCGTCGGCCCACTGGCTACGACAGTTGTGGAAGCTGCAGAACATGGTGACGTTGTATTGTTAGAGAATCTTCGCTTTTATCCTCAGGAGGAAGCGAATGATCCTGAATTCTGTACAGCCCTTTCTTTGAATGGAGATCTGTATTGCAATGATGCTTTCGGTACAGCACATCGTGCTCATGCGAGCACCTCTGGTGTGGCCGCCTTGTTCAGTGTTGTGTGCGCCGGACTTCTTATGCAGAAGGAACTCGACTACCTTGGCAATGCGCTCATTGAACCAGCTCGCCCCCTGGTGAGTGTAATGGGTGGCTCCAAGATCTCGGGAAAGATCGACGTGATCACGGCACTCATGGATAAGTGCGACACCATTCTTATCGGTGGTGGCATGATGTTCACGTTCTTACAAGCGCAAGGATTCAACGTAGGCTCATCGCTTGTGGAGCAAGACCGTGTTGAGCTGGCTGGTAAAATACTGCGTCAGGCGGCAGAACGTAATGTAGACCTCGTTTTGCCTACGGATACCGTGGTAGCAAAAGCATTTGACAATAACGCAGAACGTATGGTGGTCTCGGTAGATGCTATTGAAGATGGTTGGATGGGTCTCGACATTGGCCCCCAAACTTCGGCCAACTATGCGCGAACAATTGAATCCGCGGGCACGGTTGTGTGGAATGGCCCCATGGGAGTGTTTGAAATGTCGAATTTCAGTTCAGGAACACGAGCCATTGCGGATGCGATGGTGCGTGCTACCGGCACGGGAACAGTAACGATCGTTGGCGGCGGAGATTCTGCTGCGGCAATCTCGCAATTCGGACAGGCTAAACACGTCACCCACGTTTCTACCGGCGGTGGTGCCTCCCTGGAGTTCTTGGAAGGTAAGTCATTGCCGGGTGTTGTTGCACTGGACCGATAAATCATGTCAAACACATTTGGTGCAGGTCGCGGTTACTCCGTCTTCCCACCGTTCATAAAGTTTCTTCTCATTGCCAACGTGGCGATCTACCTCGTGCAATCCGTTTTCCTCACGGGGCTAACGTTTGGCGGACGTCCGATCGACGACACGGTAATGTCGCTGTTTGCATTGTGGCCCCTTGAAAGTGGCTTCATGCCGTGGCAGTTGATAACATATCAATTCATGCACGGCAGCATCGGCCACCTCTTCTTCAACATGCTCGCACTATGGATGTTTGGGATGGAGCTGGAGAATCTATGGGGCACCAAGAAGTTCGCTACATATTACCTGCTATGCGGTATCGCTGCTGGTGCTTTACATATAGGGATCAGCCCCTTGCTTAAAGATGTTCTTGGTCCAACGATCGGTGCTTCCGGATCGATCATGGGGGTACTGCTCGCATTCGGATTAACATTCCCAACGCGACCGGTGATGATGTTCCCAATCTTCTTTCCGATCCCGGCACGGATCTTTGTTCTTCTCTACGCGGGCATTGATCTTCTTTCGGGAGTGTTTAACACCGGAGATGGAGTAGCACACTTTGCCCACCTTGGCGGTGCTCTCGGTGGATGGTTACTGTTGAAGTTTGGAGATCCATTGTTCAGATTTGTTGACAAGGCCTCTGACGGAGTTCCACGTGGACTTCGCAACGAAGATGAAATCATTGAGGCAGAGTACAGAGATGTTCCACAAAGGAACGAGCGGAGAGACGCATTGATCCACACGATGCCAATGCCGAAGGTAACCTCGACCCCAACACGTTTTGTTGCTGACGGAGTACCAGTTACGCAGGAGCGTATCGATGAAATTCTCGACAAGATCTCGCAAGCCGGCTATCATAGCCTTACGGAGAATGAAAAACGTGTTCTCTTTGAAGTGAGTCGTCAGCTCTAACGATGCGTTCTTCCGATGTAGCACTACCGTCGTATTGCGACTCTCTCACCACGTATAGCCGTCGTGAGACAGTTGGCGTTATGATCGGCGAACTTGGAATGGGCTCTGCATTCCCTATTCGTGTGCAGTCCATGACTACGACGAACACAATGGACACCGAGGCAACAATTGCCCAGTCCATCCGCATGATCGAGGCAGGCTGCGAACTGGTTCGTATCACTGCTCCTAGCATACGTGAGGCCAAGAACTTAGAAGCAATTCGTAACGGCCTGCATGCAAGGGGCTACACAACACCGCTTGTTGCGGACATTCACTACACGCCTAATGCAGCAGAAATTGCGGCACGCATAGTGGAGAAGGTTCGTATCAACCCAGGCAACTACGTCGATAAGAAGCAGTTTAACGTTATTGAGTATACAGACGTTGAGTATGCCGCTGAGATGGATCGTATTCGTGATCGATTTCTTCCCCTGATCCAGATCTGTAAGGAACATGGCACAGCGATGCGTATCGGGACGAATCACGGATCCCTTTCGGATCGGATAATGAGTCGATACGGGGACAGTCCACATGGCATGGTAGAGTCGGCTCTGGAGTTTCTGCGGATTGCCGACGATGAGGGCTATCAGAACATCGTGCTGTCGATGAAGTCGAGCAATACTCTTGTGATGATCCAAGCATATCGTTTGTTAGTTGCTCGCCTGAAGCAAGAGAAGCTCAAGCCGTATCCACTGCACCTCGGCGTGACGGAAGCCGGCGATGGCGATGATGGTCGCGTTAAAAGTGCACTCGGGATAGGCACGTTACTCGAAGACGGACTAGGCGATACCATTCGCGTCTCATTAACGGAAGAGCCAGAGGCAGAGATCCCGGTTGCTCTTGCACTCGCTAGGCGATATGCATGAGAGACCCATTCTCCTATTCTCGCAGACGTACGGTTGCCGTGTCCACGATAGGGCACGATAATGTTCCAAGAGTTGTTGCGGACCTATCTCTGTCCCCCATCGTACATATGGAAGACCTTGCCGTGATAGGTCACGTATACGATCCAGTCACGGACAAGTGGGCGATGCGCGATATTGCCGCTGAGTTTCTCTACATGGGCGCTCATCCACTCCCATTCATGGCGCCGGCCGGTACACGACAAATTCTTAACTACGGTACATGGAGCACCCACAATGATCAATTCTACTGTGTGCCTATGTTCACCCCTGCACAGTACCTTTCACAAGCCCCACGCCATGGTGTAATGAACGTTGTGCGCTGTGATATTCACGAGCTCACAAAAGAGTTGATCGACGGTCTGCGAAACGACACCACTGCGGTGCTGATGCTAAGCAGTGATGCTCACTCATACTACACAAGTATGCGCGCGGCATGTGATATGATCTCGCTCAGCGAGATCCCTGCGCCTATCATTTTTGCCTACGCAACAGAAGCCCCCTCGCAAGAGATCGCCGTGCTCTTAGCTGCCACCGACATGGGTGGTCTCCTCGTTGACGGTTTTGGGGATGGTCTGATGGTGAGAGTCGGCATAGGCGGGGCTTTGGATCAGGGACTGTCAACGCGGTTGGCGTTCAACGTTCTACAGGCTGCTCGCACACGGATGTCGAAGACCGAGTATATCAGTTGTCCATCTTGCGGCAGAACACTGTTTGACCTGCAAGAAACAACGTCGCTCATTCGGTCGCACACCGATCACCTCAAGGGCGTCAAGATCGGCATCATGGGCTGTATCGTGAACGGTCCGGGCGAGATGGCAGACGCAGACTACGGTTATGTAGGGTCGGGGCCAGAGCGCATTACGCTCTACCGTGGCCAGGAGATCGTACAGCGCAACATCCCAACTGCCGGTGCTGTTGAAGCCCTCATTGACATTATCAAAACGGACTCTCGTTGGGTTGAACGGGATTTGAACGTATATGATCGTTGGCGTTAATCCATTCATGTGCGCACGCCCTGTCAGGCGTGTTCGTATCAGCCGCGAGTACCTCAGCATCGACGAACTCCTAACGCACTCTCTTGTTCGCGCGCCTAACAGGTCTCCGTATCAGCGATTTGCGCGAACTCACATGGACGGATTTTCATTCCGCGAACTCCTGCCTGACCGTGACAATGCAAACCCACGCGACAAGGTCTTTGACTTTCCTTCTCGTGACGACGTGTACAATCGTCGTTTAGAGTGGTGGGTAGCAAAGGCAGGCATTGAGAAACACATTACCAGCCACATTGCATGGCACACATTTTCAACGCTTTTGATCACCCAAGGCAACTGACCTATACTCTGTCCAGCAACTACTCGGACATAGAGAGAGATCAAGGTAACGCAGGTCTACGCTAAGCTCGTAGATGCCAGAAAGAGTGCGGCAATCAATTCGCTGCCACTATTGGGACCTTTGAAACTTGAAGGGTAATCTCGGAAGTCAACGTGGCACCTCACCCTGTTCGCGGACAGATGCTCTATTGGAAATCCATGTACAGGGTCAGAGTCTTAAGTCCTGCGTAACAAATAAAATCCCCCCAGTCCAGACCCTCATGGACCGGGGAAAACTGATATCGCAATGGTGAAGATCTATCTCACAATCGTAAACGCTTCGGATGTGGTTTCTCTAATGCCGGTGACTGGTTGCGCGTGGACGCCATCGTTATCAACACCCTCAGCGTTGGAGTTTTCTGGGCCAGCTACGATCACTGACACGGCGTTAGTAGCCGGATTTGGGAAGATTGTGATTGCCTGAGCAGAAGTGATGCCACTGCTCATGTTTCTAAGATCAACGAAACTTCGGCGTGTCATCTCGCTTCCATCCGGCTCTACTGACTTTGCCATTTTACTTTGCGCTGCATTCACGATCTCAATGTCTGTGACTGCATGCACATCTTCGCCCATAGGATAGATCACAAACCTGTAGCGATTATTGCCCGCACCTATAAACGTGAGTGTCTCTTTCTTCTGAGTCTTCGCTCGCTTTGTATCGAGCACTCCAAGTGCGGCCCGGATCTTATCCTTTTCACGTTCTATAAAGACCGTAGCAGCCTGCTCCTTGCCCAATACCTGCGTGGTAAACGAAACGTCTTCAACATCGCCTAGCCGTGTCCACTCTGAAACATACTCTCGTGGTAAAGGAGGGTCGATTGCCCCCTGCATTTCTTCTGTGATTGTAGGGTGAAACACTACTTCGGTTTCGCGCTCTCCTATGGTGATCGTCCCTACACAAGCTGAATTGCCGGCACCGCGAAATCCGTTGTACGTAAGAGCTCTTGCCGCATCTACATCCTTCTCTGGCTTAAAGAACTGTTCCGCGCTTGCGGCTATCGAAGGAGCAATTCTTTGGTTAATACCGATCGGTCCCGGGCCATTGAATATCCGTCTGTCGCGCTGAATGCCGGGGTGGGCAGAAACAGAATACCGTGCAGCCAGGTGCGGGTATCTTCCAATCACGTGAAGTTCTTTGGCAATCCCAGAGGCCACCAGATTCGTAAGATTATGATCCATCATTTGACCATAGAAGCTCCAGCCGAACATCATGTGCCATGGTTTTGGAAAAGCTGAGTTCTCGTTAGCCTCCAGCCAGAAATTAAGCACTGAGCAAGAGTCAGAGGCTGTGTTGTTGGGGTTGTTGGGCACTGAGCCCGCTTCGCCCCATTGAGCGCCTTGGGAGACGTCGGGGCCTCTGAGGTTGCTTACAGCGCTGAAGACAAACTCCTCGGGCTGTGACCATAGATTATCAGGCATACCAAGCGGGCTTACCGATAAGTCAGAAACGTCGATGTTTCTGCGGCCTATCATCCACGGTCCAAGACCCAGATGAGTCTTTTGTGTCTGCCAATAGATGCGCTCTGCCTTGTGATTGACAAGCCGCATTTGGTGAAACACACTTGCAGGGGCAGTTTCCCAATCCGACAGATGTCTGAATACCACGGGATAGGCATGCTGTGCCGGGAAGTCCACGTCATCGACATTCACAAAGCCGTCCGTGATAAGGCCGATACCGGGATTGAGCGGGTCAACAAAAGCAGCGCCCGTGTATGTTCTGGTTGCTACAGGGCCTGGGTTAAGCGCGTTGGGCAAGAGTATATAATTTGGAGCAGGTCCATGAAACAGTCTCGTGTAGAATACAAAAGGTCCGGCCACAGGGTTTTGACCCTCCTGCCAAACAAGAGTTGCATCTTCTTCTCCGATGTGCAATCTTGAATATGAATTGAGACTTGGATGCGCTGAAACCATGCCTGCGCCAACTCGGCCTCTGACAAATGCTGTTTGCTGTGGGTTGAATAAGCGCATGTTCGGCTGCTTGAAGCCAATGCCAATTCCCAGATTCGGGGTTGACCAACAGTAGAAGTTGCCACTTCTGCTTGCGTTGATCATTGGTGTTCCCCAGTGATCTAAGTAGTACGGTAAGGGCGCTGTTGTTTGAGCGATCACTTCAGATTTGAGAATCCCATATTGGGCTACCTGAACCGCATTGGGTGCCTCGGCGTTAAAAACTGACTCACACACAAGTACCTGGCGGGTGTTTAGTCTGTCGTACTCACAAGCAAAGACAATGTAGACGCGAGATACCCAAATGTTTCCAATTGGAGTTGTTCGCACAACAAGTGACGGGTAGCCGCACGAGAGATCCATCTGCGTTCGTGGCAACGGGCCTTCGGCATCAGGATCTAACATAATCTGGTCGCTGACAAGAATTTCAGGTTGCCACGTGAGCGTTGTAGCGTCGAATGCGTTTTGATCAAGAGCGCCGGGTACGTTGCTGGTTCTGACCGGGTCACTGCGGCGGTAGTAGACAGACAGTGGAATGTTGTTGATATCTTCAATACTAGGATCAGCGAAGCGCCGGCGATGATACACCTGATGAAACCACGTGCGATCACCGACGGTTTCTCTCAGATACGTTCGCCCGTCCTCGGGGTCTGTTACGTTTGCAGCCGCTGTGATTTCGGGGTAGGCCACAAGTTTGCGTTGATTGCTGTGATCAAGAAATCCGTTCGTTATCTGCTCCGTGCCGGGAGCCAGTACGTCTACGCGCAGCATCTTGCCTTGGCCCGGCAGAAAGTTTAGAGCGAGTGTCTTGTCCTGACCTATGATCGTATCAAGGGCATAAACACCCTCGGCAGCGTTTGTCTCAACGCCCAGGTCTCTTACGCGCAAGAACCGGTACTGTCCGTCCGCATCATGATAGGTAAAAGGTATCTCAATCTGGCGAGCGCCTTCTTGGCGGTAGCGAGTGTCTTTGGTAGGTGATGCGTCGGCAACAACACGTAGGCGATGCTCTTCGTATGTCCTGAATGTAGAGCGGTCAATGTGATTGTAGCCAATTACTGGCGATGACGCAGGCATATAGTCGAACGGGTTTGCCCTTCTATTGAGAACACCAATGACGAATGACTCGTTAACCGGGTGGTTGTCGTATTCAAGCATCGTTAACTCCACAAACGAAGAATCATTGTCTTCCCACGTTGGGATGGCCGCAGCTACATCTCTATTCGGATGCCGAGACCTAACCGCACCAAGGTTTATGGTTTGAGCCATGATGCCCGTTGCGTCGCGAGTCCACGTGTTAAACCCGCGAGAGAACCAGCCGCGCAGGTGAAGATGGCCTAAGTCACCTGCGGCCCGGCTCAGAACTTCATGTACAGACTGAAAGGCAGATCGGGTACTTAGCCAACCGACGTAGAACTGGCCCGTAGGAAAGCCTTGGTATAGATTTCCGAGCGCGGTTGCTGGCGGAACAGAATTAGTGGCAAGTGCATCAAACAGTCCTGTTGGGTCGCCGATAGCAAGCCAGTCAGGTCCTGCTAGTGGGTTGCGCGCCGGTTGGTTGGCCCAGCCGAGTGTGAGTGCGTCGGCTAAACCAATACTCTGCGGCACAGTTGTAGCACCAGCACGAAGAGGTCCAATCTGAATATTGTTGGCGTCGCGAATAACGGTCTGTTGCCAACGATTGGCATTCCAGACGTATTGGTTCAGAAACTCGCTGGCCGCCCCATAGCCAACTCCAAACGACACAGCGGCTTCTTGTGAGTAGTTACCTTGACCTGATGATAGGTCAGGACTAGGACCATACCAATCAATAAGCCCCTTTGTGCCGAGGATCACTTGGGACCATGAAAGCAAGGATGCCTCTTCGCCTGTGAGAAAGCGTGAGTGAAAAACAACCACAACCACGTTCGATGGTGTATTCGTATTGTCGGGGTGAATTGCTACCATGTCCGGGCCCAGCCAGATGTTTGCTATCCACCGGTGATTGTCATCAAAAAGGTAGTCGCCTTCCGTGCTTAGCCGCATCCGAAGTTGTTCATAGCGCCCTTGAAGCCCGTGTGATTCTTCCGTGCCTCGTGGGTAAGGACCTGTTGCACCAGGTGGGATAACTACGGGCAGTGAAGTTCCCTTTGCTAAACCAGCGGCGCTGGCATCATACGTGACCTGAGTGCCCCAATGAAGATCATAGTTCATTGAATCACGGGTAGCCACAGAACTATTAGGCCACACCATATCGTTGGATCCGTGCATAACACCCCATGTGTTCATGCCATCGCCCGTCCCCCCATATCCTCTTCGGTAAAACGGTGTGATCACATTTGGTGTGAACACCGGCGTTGCACCTTCCCAAAGATCACCCATTTCCGTGCAGTGCTGAAACCGCTGCCGCATCGAGGGATTCAGTCCCACCCACCCGAACTCGGTGATCGTGTTGTGGTCAAACAAGGCGTGCTGGTAGCGCATCCCCTCCCACCAAGCTTCCGGGCCTTCATCTCTGTTGTACCACCGCCAAATTCGTATTCGCTCGGGGCTGATTGCAGTGCCAAACCGGGCTGCGTTATACGCGGTCATCCGGTCGTTGATCTCATTGTACGCTGTCAAAATCTCCTGATCATGCTCTCCGCGAGTGAGCCGTGTAAAATTGTCTGTGCCCACTTGTACCCAGTCAATTGCCACGTCAGAGTGGCCAAGGTATTCAACCACTACCCACATCCTGATGATGCGGTCTTGCGCTACTTCAGCTGTTAGGTAGTTCGTGCCAAGATTAAAGCGACCACGGAGCTGAGCGTTTGCGAATTCTTGTGGTGGTCCACCCGCATCAAATGCAGCAACTCGCTGTCCGTACCAATCGGAAGCATGCGACGGGTTATGACGATCTCTTGCACAGCCACGCCCGTAGTATTCTCGTCCATTGGGTGTATAAGACCCCTGCCAAGGCCGGCACCACCAAATGGAGGGAGCGTGTTTGGCAAAGCGATGTTGTTAAAGAGCAGTGGGTTAGCCGCATCAAAAGCTCTAGGGATAGAATCGAAGTTGATCTGGTGAATCGTATTGGCACCCATGCGCTGTGTGCGAATGCGAATGCGCAGTATTGGTTCGTCATCGACTACTACGTCCGTGGCAAGGGCGCGCCGTAGGTTGATACCAACGTACATACGACGTCCATTGAAGAAACTGTTCTGCCTAAACTGAGCACCCTCGTCCCACTGCGCGAATTTCTGCTGTGGCCAGGAATCAGTGAGAACAGGATCAGGCAATGGGGTCGTTACAGTGGCCGCTGATAGTACATAGCGGTGATAGTTCTCGTCAGCTTGATTTGTGGGCACAGAGCCGTGGACAAGATCTCTCGTTTGGAATCCAAAGATGGCACCTTGGTCATCACCCGCTCTAGGAGTGAAAACCGTAGTGTCTATAACATCCAATTCTGGCTGAAAACGAATACCCATCGCTTCCGTAAGAGAATGCATGCCACCAGATGCGACATCAAGAGGGAGTGCCACGAGATTTCCAAGAGCTGGATCCACATCGAAATCTCTTTCTACCTGATACCACCCTCCATACAGATTTGCGTCAAATGGTTCTGCTACATACCGGCCAGCATTGTACGTAAGCATCGCGCGATTCGGAATATTCTCAAGGGGATTCCTAGGCCGAAGTATTGGAGGTGCTCCCGCTGGAACTTCAAATTGGAGTGGGTTGGAGACATGAAGGAAGTTGGTCCGAAGATCAGTATTTGTTTGCCGTAGAGCTGCGCCCCAGTTCCAACCAATAAAGAAATCTGGATCCTGACAAAAAAGTAGATCAATGTTTGCTTGACGCGCAATCGATACTGCCGGTCTTAGCGCCGACGGGCCGATGGTCTATGCAGAAAGATTGAGTGAAAGCAGCAGCAGGCAGACTAGGATCCACATATCATCCTCCTACTTAGAAATAGTGAAAGATGATGAGCGAGTGCCTTGCGTTGTTTGCACCGTGCACATATAGCTTCCGCTTTGTAACATCGCCAGTGAAATGCGCAGTGGTCTCGCTAAACACTCCGTACGGTCGAGGTGTTTTACAAGCTGCCCCGTCACTGTGTGGAGGTCTACGCTTGTGATGTTCTCCGTATCGCCCATGCGTATCTCCATCCATTCCCCGCTGGCTTCCAGCCATGCCGCGGTGGTAGCAGAATCCGTACTTCGATCGACGGTTGTGGTAAGGGGAACGATTTGGTTGCAACGTGTGAATGAAGAATCACGATTTAATGTTTGCCAGCCATGCACAAATCGTCCAAAGTCAGGCATGATGGCGATGTGTTTGCCTGATAACTCTCCCCCGAAATAGAATACGGGGTTAAGAATAGCCGCAGTTGTCCGTGCGACCGCGTCAAACGACCATATTGGCTGGAAGCCGAGTCCGGTAGCCCACCTACTTGCATATCCAATAGAAGAGGTTGCACCATTTGCTATGTAGCCACTTGGACCAACCAGGTGCTCGCCCATGTGTTTCGTAAACATCACACGCTCTTGTGTTACGACGTTGATGGCGTTTACATCTCCGCAGCTCCCACCAAAAGCATCTACGCAGTAGTTATATACATACAGCCAGTCGGAATTCGCTGGCCTACGCGCGTAACTGATTTCAGAGTTAACAGCCCACGTCTGCTCAACCTTGCCCGTAACGGGGTCGATTTCATCTACTTGCCAGGGCGTGTTGCGGTATAGCTTTCGGTGAGTGTCATCAAACCAGCTCGTTCCCCCTGCCGGATCTGCAAGTGCAGAGACGGGCTCCATCGTGCTAAGACGGTAAAGCGTTCTACTATCCACGCAGCGATCAAGGGTTCTCGACATGCTCGCAATCCCAAGAAGAGCGCTATCCTGAAAACGACGAATGATCGTGTCGGACGCTACGTCAATAAGATAGAAATCCTTCTTTCCCCCGCCTCTGGGTACTGTAACCCACAACCATGTCAGCGATGCGTCCGTAACATGAGATGTTTGCTTGCCTGCACCACCCCAATAATCTGGAGCCGACATCAAGGGTCTGAATGCGCCTGTTGCTACATCTACAATGTAGAACATTGAATCGCGCACGCTTGCTACAAGTACCTTTCTGCCGTCTTCACTAATCGTGAGCGGACCACTAACTGGTATTGCCCAGAGCTCGGGTCCGAGTGTGTTTCGAACGACTGTGTCGTATACGATCTCTTGGGCGCTAGCGGGGAAACGCGTAAGAAGCAAAGCGCAAAACGCAATCGCTGCAATACTGCGAGTAGAGATACAGGCAAGTAGATACATAGTAAATCCTAGAACCGTGAGAATGACGAGCACACAATGATCGCGCATTTGCGATCTCAAAACACCTATACAAAACCTTATATGTTAAAAAGCAAACGGATGCCCCGATCGAGTGAAAACCACCGATGAACTTGGTGCACACTTATATAAGCGGACCACGCGCGTGGCGGGCCGCAGGATCATGTTAGAAATAGGCAAAAGCGCAGTCTTAAAATAGCGAGCGCGTTGCGTCGCAAGGTTTTGTCAGCGTCAGTTTTGCCAGAATTGCAACAGTGTTCACGCGGTGGATTATCGTCGTTTCAACAACTGGTCGATGTTGACAATCGGCTGTGTTTCTCCTTCTTGAGTTCATGATATATGCGGTTAAGCAGTTTTCGTGCAACCACAATGATGGCTTTTTGAGCAGGTTTAGAGCGCACATGGTGGCTATAGACTTGGCGTAGGTGGGCGTCGTGCCGAATGGCGACCCAGGCTGCTTCCACCAGATGGGATCGTAGTGCTGCATGGCATCGGCGTTGCATTCCGAGTGAAACTATATGTTCGGAGCTCGATCGTTCGCAAGGAATCAGGCCCACGAAGCTTGCCAATGCGTCAGCAGAGCGGAAGCGTTCAATTGGGCCAATCTCGGTGAGCAACACCATCGCCGTTGTCATGCCGATTCCTCGTACACTCATCAGGGTGCGAACTCGGTTGATGTTTCTGGGGTCATGCGCCAATGATCGAATGAGTTGACTGTGCTGCTCCACTCGCAATGTGCCGGCATCGTAATCAGCTAACAGTGCCAGCCATGCGGCTGAGCCGAGGGGTCTGCAAGTTGGACGCTTGCCAGCCATTGGCGGAGTCGTTTTGTCCATGAGCCGTTGTCTAACTCTGGCGGAATGACCACACCATGAAACAGTAATCTCTGTTTGATACGTGTCTTTGTGCTACGCAGAGCCTGAACCAGAGTCGCGCGGTAACGCACCAAGGCACGATCACCTTCTTGCTCCTCTGTGGGGATCCAGATGCTATGGAGTGCTTGCGCCCGCAGTGCTTCGGCGATCTTGCGGCTATCGACAGCATCACTCTTCGTCGCATATGCGAAATGCAAGGTTGCATGTGGGTACCGCTCATTCAAATGCTCCAGCAGTGTCTCCATTCGAGGAGGCTTCATATGGATCCGACCGAGGCTGATGTGTTCGGACATGATGTGTACGTTCCAACTCTTCTTGTGGACGTCAATACCGACATACAACTGCTCCGCTATTTGGGCAGGTGCACTAGTTCTATTTTCGCCTTTACGCATGGCTGACTCCTTCTGTAGGTACGGTGAACTGGTACTTCAATCGTACTCGAACTTGGGGACTCCATGCGTCTTTTTATACATATGGTCTTAACTGCGCAAGGTTGCCGAAAAATGATGTCAGATCAGCTTTTCGTGCTAAAACTAGTGATTATTACGTTCGTAATAACACGTAAATTCGCGTAGCGTCAAAGCCCTTACAAGAATGCTGAGAGTGAATGCCTCCAATGAGCACTGCGTCGTTCACCATTGCGGATCTCAACGTATCTACAATTCCTGTAGGTGCCTATACCATATCTGTTGGCACGACTAATGTAAAAGCGCTGATGCGCATTGAAAGATAACTTGATGTGTAGTACTCGAGACCAAGACAACAAACGAAAGACCGCCGCGAGCAGAATATCACTGAGACGCTTCTCGGCCTGCTCTGTTCGACTCACTTAACAGCGATGAGAAGCGTTACAATGAGTAAGGATCTTTAAGGCTGGTCAACCCGCCTTGGTAATGATATCGAAGTTGATTCGAATCGAGTTGCGAACTCTAATGAGTCCCAGCATAGCCGTAGGTGGTTCCACACCGAAGTCGGTCATGAGGAGTTCTTTCGTACTGAAGAACCGGAAACGTCCCGACTCCAGTTTCTTCCCCTTTACCTTCAGCACCACCTTGCGAGTTACGTTTGTGATCGTGATAGAGGCATTGCAGCTGATCTTTGCACCGTCTGCATCTTCAAAGGAACCCTCGGTGATCACGGCATCGTGAAAGTCAATACGTATGTAGGGATAGTCCTCTGACTTCAATGCCTCGCAAAGATCCCGGTTCATCTTGCTATTATCACAGTCTAGTAATGTGGTACGCAGTCGAAGAGTTGTAGCGGTAAACCACACCGACCGTTCATCGTCACTCAATGTGATCCGTGCAACCTGAGGATCGAATTCGTCCTTGCAATTGCATTCAAAGGAGTTGACGTTGCTTGTGCCTTCGATATAGAGCTTACTGCTCTTTTCGATCTGGAATGGATAGTCGTGCGGTACACCGTATGGAGCTACCAAAAGGCTGACGAGGAGGATGATTATCGAAGATGTCATGAGCGTAGTATAGATGAAACTTCAGAAATAAACAACGCCGGACCTGTGATCTATGGTGATCACAGGTCCGGGCGTCATGTTCACAGCCATTGAGGGCCGATTTTTCTTAGAATCCTACTACTGCTTGGATAGTTAGACCATTGATCTTACCACCATTGCGGTAATCTGTTACTGCATAATCCTTGTAATCCTGCATCATGTACTCTGCTTTGAGGAAGAGTTGATCAAGGATATACCAACCTGCTGCAAATGCCAAACGGGTAGAACTAGTCTTCAGATAAGCAGACTTGTCTGTTGTGAGTGGGCCTTCTTCTGCTGTCACACCATTATAGCGTGCGCCTAGATAGAAGTTGCGGGTATTTCCGAAACGGTAAACAAGGTCCGCTGC
>JAPLFN010000023.1:0-8173 GCA_026390655.1 Candidatus Kapaibacterium sp. | reverse complement strand
GGTCCGCTGCGATCTGGGACATCTTGCGATCGCCAAGTGCCGAGGCATGCTCCGTAGGACTATTGGACCCTGTGGCCATATCGTACGTTCCAAAGAATTCAAGGCCTCCGAATTGAAGAAATCCGTTGAATTCAAAGGCCGTTACATTGTTCCCGAAATTAGGATTGATGCGTCCGGACCACGCTTGTGATGTTGTTGAAGACGATACCGTGTTGTACGTGGAGTATTGTTTCTCCATCACCATATAGTAGTTCGATCCTGTGCGATCTCCCCAGAACAGAGTGTTGCGAGGTGACTGGGCTTGCGTATACATCGAACCAGTGATGCGATAATGAAAGTCTTCATTGACCTTGCCATCGTATCCAAGTTTAGCGTAAATCGCAGCCGATTTGTTCAACGTATCAGGCAATGGACTGATGTTTCCCTTGATTTCGCCGTTCGTCAAACCGAATACACCCAAGAAGCCACTGTGCTGGAAGGTGATGTCTGCACCGATTTCCGTCGTAAATGCATCGATAATGTAATTCTCAATGAATGGATTGTATAGTGTGCTTCCACCATCAGAGCGACGGAAGTGGGAATCACCATAGTTGATCTCCATATGTCCAACGCGGATCGTGAGATACTGCATAATGTCGTTGAGAAACGAGCTATTCAGGAATCCAAGATCATCGATTTGGATATACCCACCCTTTACCCATGTCTCCTGGTGGTGACGTTCCGAGAGATAGAGAGTTAAGTTCAAACGAACGCCACGTGCCAATTGTGCGTCAATGTTCAGGTTTGCCGCTGCATTGTTGAAGCCGGCACCGATCTTGTAAAGTGCATTAGCTGAGTCAGTTCGCAACCAACCCGTTGAAGGAGCTGTCTTTAACTTTCCATCTGTTCCGGTAACATAGTTCTCGTGATTAAGTACCTGATACCCTTGAGTGAAACCACCACCAATGCGAACACCCATACCTGTGAACGCTGCTCCTGAGTCCTTTGATGTCTCAAATACTCCGAGACCCGATTTGTCATATGGCCGCCAATATTGAATCGGTGCCATCCATTGTGCTGTTGCCATCGAGATCGATGCCACCAGCACGATCGAGATTGCGAATAGTCTGTTGAATTTCATTTTGTAGCCCCCTAGCCGTGAAAAAAAGTGAACCGTTCTGTGGACCTTCTAAGACTTCTTCATCGTAAGCGTAAATGATACCGTAACAGCGTCTCCGCACTTGATCATGCCGAGCATAGCCGTGGGCCTATCCATTCCATACTGGGTCATCATGAACTTTATGGTGCCGGAAAAGACGAGTAAGGTCGATCTTCTTCGTTGTTCCTGCAATCGTCATATCCCCCGTGGTTTCAACTACATATTCAGCGCCTGGCTTTGTAATTGACTTCATTGAAGTCATGTTGAACGTGATTTTGGGGTTTTTCTCAGATTTCAGAGCCTCATAGATCTTTTCGTCCATGTCTTCGCCCTTTTCAGACTTGATAGACAAGACGTCTGCTTGAACCCACATCGCGTTTACGGACTTGAGCTCACCATTGACCACGGTGAGATCTCCCTTTGCCTTCACCTTCCCCACTGGGGTGGTCCAGTCATGAAGCGTGGACGTGCCATCGATCTTCATGGTTGCGGCGCGATCATCGAACTGATCGGCATTGACAGGTAGCGTGTTTCCAAGTATGATTAGAAGTGACGCAGTAAGTAGGACCAGTTTCATTTTTTCGCCTCCCAGCGGGTTTGCAATTCAATCCTCGTTTCTGATATCAAAACTCGGGGTGGGACTGGACTACACCTATGACTTTTGTCAGTCCCCAGACAATTCTTGTCGTAGCATGTACGTAACGAAAAAGGCCTCCCAAATGGGAGGCCTTTGATAGGACTACTCTAACCTTCAGGGTTTGAAGGGTGCTATTTCTTGGCTGTCGCGGCAGCGTCATCTGCTGCAGGTGCTGCCTTCGGAGCATGGCATGCTACGATCAATGCATCCGGACGACCTGTAAATTCAACTCCGGGAATATTGAGGTCGCTGATGTGGATGGCTTCGCCCTTGCCCAATTTTGACACATCAACGTCGATGTGCTCAGGCATTGTCGTTGGGTCAACACGAACGTGCGCCTTGTGCATAACGTGCTCAAGTACTCCACCATCGCGTGTTACACCAATCGCCAGGCCGATCACGTGAATCGGTATCTCGATAGCGATGGTCTCTCCAGCAGCAACACCAAGGAGGTCGATGTGCAAGATCTTGTCTGTCACCGGATCGAACGTGACGTCTTTGAGGATGCAAACAAGCCCCTTGCCATTTACTTCGAGGCGGACAGTCTTGGCTTCTGCCGTATAAACTACTGGTCGAAGTGCCAGCTTCTGCACGGAGAAGTGGATCGGATCCTGGTTATTTGCGTAGTACACGCCCGGGATACGATCATTACGGCGAAGTTCCTTCGCTGCGTTTTGCCCCGTTGTACGTGGCTCTGCTTGGAGAACGATCTGACTCATGGTGTTACCTATCGATGAATGTATCGTGAGAAATCAGCTCTGCGCTTTTTCAAAGAGCGAGCTGATGGATTGGTTTTCGTGGGTCCGGATGATCGCCTCGGCGAACAACCCTGCCACACTGATGATCTCGATCTTTGGATTCTGAACTTTAAGAGGAATTGTATCTGTAACGTAGAGACGCGTAAGAGCATCACTCGAAGCAATGCGATCGATCGCTTCACCCGAAAATACGGGGTGGGTACACACACCAACAATCGTCTCAGCGCCTGCCTTCTTTAGTGACTCGGCGCACTGCACAAACGTACTTCCTGTATCAATGAGATCGTCAATCATGATGATGTTCTTGCCTTGAACTTCACCGATGATGTTCATCACCTCTGCCACGTTATGCTTAGGGCGACGCTTATCTACCACCACAAGATCAGCATCTCCGAGCATCTTGGCATATGCACGAGCGGTTTTCACTCCACCAACATCAGGTGAGGCAACTGCCAGATTTTGCAAGCCAAGCGACTTCAGAATGCCCACCGTTACCGTTGACGCATAAAGGTGGTCGAGCGGAATGTCAAAGAAACCCTGTAGCTGCGGCGTGTGAAGATCCATGGTCACAACTCGATTAGCACCAGCTTCAACAAGAAGATTAGCAACCAATTTAGCTGTGATCGCCACCCGGGGCTGATCCTTACGATCCTGGCGTGCGTATCCGAAATACGGTATCACCGCCGTGATGCGCCGTGCCGATGCTCTTTTGGCAGCATCGATTAGCATCAGAAGTTCGAGCAGATTATCAGAGGGAGCGTAGGTAGACTGAACGATGTAGAGGTCTACTCCGCGAACGTTTTCTTCGTACTTGACCCAGATCTCACCGTCACTAAAATTGCGGATCGTTACCTCAGAGAGATCGCGATGCGTCGCATGAGCGATCTTCAGCGCGATATCGGGGTTAGACCGGCCCGCGACTATTTTAATTTCTGAGTCCACAATGTTCATGTCTTTCGGCTTTCTAGCTGGGGCGGCTGGGATCGAACCAACGAATGGCGGTACCAAAAACCGCTGCCTTACCACTTGGCGACGCCCCATTCGGGAGAGCTACAAATATAGGGTGTTCACAAATAATGACAAAGTGGAAAGGGGCACAAAAAGCCCGTTTCTCAGGGTAAATTGCACCATGATCATGTATTCCAAGTGGACGGAGACGTCCTCAACTGCCGAGCAAGAGCTGGAAAGGATGCTCAACATCTTCTCCTACGTCCTCCTGCAGGTTAGTGGCGACGCTGAACAAGCGCTGGAGATCCTGAGGGATTTGGATGAACAATACGGTCTCCTGAAGTCAATGAGCATGGATGACTTCGTACAACTTCTTCAACAGCAGGGGTTCCTTGACCGTGATGAAAACGGTCAATTGCGTCCTACACTTAAGAGTGAACGGAAGATGAGAATGGACTCGCTCAATGAGATCTTTCGATCCCTGAAGAAGGCCGACCTCGGTAACCATGACGCGCCTTCTTCAGGCGCAGGAGTTGAGCGGACGCCTGATACACGGAACTTTTCATTCGGCGATCAAGCTTCGAACATCGATATCACCGAGACGATGTCGAATCTCTATAAGCGTACAGGCGATATTGAGGGCATTGACCTTCGTGAGGACGACATTCGTGTATATGAGACAGAACTGCAAACACGTTGCGCTACTGTTGTCATGATCGATATTTCTCACTCGATGATCCTCTATGGAGAAGACCGAATCACTCCTGCAAAACAGGTTGCAATTGCGTTGTCAGAGCTCATTCAATCGAAGTTTCCGAAAGACTCTCTCGAAGTTGTGGTGTTCGGTGATGAGGCACGCCGCGTCTCCGTACGCGATCTGCCATACCTTACGGTAGGCCCCTTTCATACAAATACACGAGACGGACTTCGCATGTCGCGGCAGCTGTTGCGGAGGTCTCGTGCTGTGAATAAGCAGATCTTCATGATAACCGATGGAAAGCCATCGGCGCTCACGATGGAGAATGGCACAATTTATAAGAATTCATGGGGGCTCGATCAAATGATCGTGAACAAGACTCTCGACGAAGCGGTAGCATGCCGTCGAGATGGGATCACGATTGCGACGTTTATGATCGCACAGGACCCTTATCTGGTAGAGTTCGTTGAAGACCTTACGCGTGCAAATCAGGGTAGAGCCTTCTACACGGCTTTGGACGGTCTTGGAAAGGACATGTTCGTGGATTACGTGCGCAATCGCAGACGGCGGTCGTAGAGTAAGTTACTTATGTTCCTAAATCGTGTCACTCGTATTGCAGCTTCATCCTGAACCACGATATTGAGTCTTCCAACACAGAATGGTTTCTCAATGTTCAAGAAATATCGGTGGTTGTTGTTTTATAGCGGATGGGTGTTGGTTGTCTTCCCGGCGCTTGCTCTTGGCCTAACACTAATGCCGATCATCCCCGCCTTGCAAGAGTGGGATAGCATTCGCTTTTCATACTACGTGTATCAGTCTCAGTACTCACTTGTTGGGCTCGGTACCTTACTCCTCGCAGTAGGTGCGATACATGCGTGGCCAGCAACGAGATGGTGGTGGCGGACGATTATGGTTGTAGCAGTTGTACTTGCTCTTGGCGTTCATTACCTTTCTCGGACAGAGGCGTCAGCAGAAGTAATGTTCAATGAACCTACCAGCGTCGTTAGAATCAGCGCCAACCCTGAGAACCTAGGTGCTGACACAACGGTGTATCTATGGATTGAGCGTAATGGACAGATTGCCGGTTATCCGTTAGATCTTGTCGCTCATCATCACAAGATCCACGACACAATTGGTGGCGTCCCGGTGCTTGTAACATACTGTACAATGTGTCACACAGGTCGCGTGTACTCTCCGGTCATCGACGGCAAGCTAGAGTCTTTTCGGCTCGTAGGGGCGAATCATTTCAACGCGATCTTTGAAGACAAAACAACTGGTAGTTGGTGGTATCAAGCAACTGGTGAATGTGTAGTAGGGCCGAGTTCTGGAAAGTCCTTTCGCGACGTTCCATTTATTCAGGGAACCGCAACCGAGATGCTAGGTCTTACGAGGTCTCGATCGATCTCGATGTTCATACCTGACCGTGAGACCGGTGATCGATATTCATGGTCAAGGGGCTATGCATTGCGTGCTGGTGATACAACAGAGGCTCTTGGAAGAAAGTCGATCATGATTGGCGTAATCGTCGGCGGCGAAGCAAGGGCGTATCCACTTTTTGATCTTGTTCGAAACCACGATGGCCAATCGATTCGTGACACCGTCAATGGAACAGTGGTAGCCTTTATTCGCCCTAACCGTTTTTCGGCGCCGGTAACGGTCTTTCAAGACTCTGTCACCTCTGGTGTGATACTCCAGTCATATCGAGAGTATTGGCATTCCTGGCAACACTTTCATCCCGCGACGAAGGTGTGGAAGCACCAATGAAGCCCACCGATGAAGCAGTCCCAGCATTCTCATGGGATGAATGGTACGCGGGGGTTGGTGGACGATCAATCGATATCCCCGAAGTGCAGGACTTCGTCAAGCTTATTCATACCGAGCAGGAACCGCGCTTTACCGCAGCGGTGGCGCCAATTGTTAGCCCCTTTGCATCCCCATCAGAAGCGTCCGAATGGGTGAAGGTAACAGCGAAATCTCTTGGTGCTGACCTCGTTGGTGTGTGCCAGATCGAACCTTCAGACATCTATCGCGGGCGTGAAGTACCGGAGCGGTTTGCCATCGCAGTGGGAAAACGTATGCGGTATGGGGAGTTCCAAAACGTCCCGAGTCGCAGAAGTGCCATCGAATGCATGAGAATCTATCATGACCTAGGCGAGGTTGTTATAGAGCTAGCGAATGCGCTTCGCGCTCGCGGATTCGCCTGTCGAGTGGAGCATCCTTTAGGCGACAGTAATGTGCTTCATATTCCCATTGGTCTGAAGGCGGGCTTTGGTGAACTGGGACGCCACGGAAGCATCATTAATCCGGAGTTAGGTCCGCTATTCCGCATGGGAAGTGTGCTTACTTCACTTGACCTTGAATGCGACAAACCTCTCGATGCGGGAATCGCCGCTTTTTGCGACTCCTGTCGCGCATGTCGGATCTATTGTCCGGCTGATGCCATTCCGGATGAGCGAAGCGCTCACGCTGGCAAAGACCATCTAGGAAACGATCGGTATCTGATCGATACGGGAAAGTGCTTCCCCTATTTTGCTAAGCATGCCTATTGTTCTGCGTGCCTACCTGTATGTGTCTACAACCACAAGGAATGGGCCCGTGACTTCTCGGGAGAACCAACCAAGCTCTTCCCTACTATCGTTATGCACGAGGCTCCGTCCGAGTGCGATAGCGTGCCGTCGGAACACCGTCATCAATACGAACACGTACATCGTGGCGGACCCCAGAAGCCCCTTCCCCGTCATGCAGTGAAGGGAGATCCGTAAACGAAGAGAGCCCCGCAATGCGGAGCTCTCTTTTTTGGCTTCTTGTTCATTCGCGAGAGTCTTGTTCATTCGCGAGAGTCTTGTTCATTCGCGAGAGTCTTGTTCATTCGCGAGAGTCCTGTTCATTCGCGAGAGTCCTGTTCATTCGCGAGAGCCTTGTTCATTCGCGAGAGCCTTGTTCATTCGCGAGAGCCTTGTTCATTCGCGAGGAGCCTTGTTCATTCGCGAGAGCCTTGTTCATTCGCGAGAGCCTTGTTCATTCGCGAGAGCCTTGTTCATTCGCGAGAGCATGCTCTCGCGCGACCCTTGTAACTAGTAACTCTCTTAACGCGTGTCTTGCGCAACGAACGGCAGCAATGCCAAATGGCGTGCATACTTGATCGCACTGCAAAGGCGGCGTTGTTGAAGAGCTGTTACACCAGTGATACGACGGGGAAGAATCTTCCCTTGGTCGTTTGTGAATCGACCCAAGAACTTCGGATCGAGATAATCGATCAAACGAGATTTCTTAAGTGGATTTGTACGCTTCTTCGGCTGATTCCGCTTTTGGCGGAATGGCGAGTTGATCGTATTCGGATTTGGTGAGGTTGGCATTGCCACGTGATTGTCTCCTGATTTACTTTACTTGCGACTTCGCGTCGCGTGCAGCCTTCGTCTTTTCCATGCGCTTGTTAAAGCGATCAACACGGCCGGCCGTATCGATGAAAAGGATGAGACTTCGAATCAATTTCAAGAACCATACGATCGCCCTTGTAGCACGAACGCGTCTTGTAGGTAGAACCATCGGTCATAACGATGTCGATGGTCTTGTATGCGGGATGTATGCCCTTCTTCATCGAATTACCTTGTGAATTCCATTTTTTCGATTTGGCCGACGTCATCGACCTTTACAAAGCGCTCCATGTATTTCACGGTGCCCTTGTCAGACTTGAAAGCCTTGATGACTTTCGCGCTGATCTTAACGTCGCCTACTTTTTTCTTCGACTTATCGCCGAATGTTTGCTGCTTTGCCATGTCTGCCTCAAGTACCTGAGGGTGTGTGGATCGTTTCCGTGGGAACAACAAACATACGGCTGTGCTAGATTCTGTGCAAGTAGGGTGCTAGATTTGCCTTATGAACGTACTGAAATTCGGTGGGGCCGTATTACGAGAACCCGACGGGTTCCGTAGGATGGTGAAAATCGTCCGCAGCGCCGGAGATTCAGGCACTCTCGTAGTGGTCTCGGCTTTCGC
>JAPLFN010000099.1 GCA_026390655.1 Candidatus Kapaibacterium sp. | reverse complement strand
TCTTCAACGTAGCGTTAAACCTTCCCTCAATGAATCCGAAATCGCCGCCGATGAACGAACCCATTGCAGATGAAGCCATCGGAACTCTTGGAACGATATTCACAACGCCATCCATTGCGCCGGGACCAAATAGCCGAGATGCGCCCCCTTTCACAACTTCAACTCGCTCAATATCGGAAGGGGCTAATGGCAGATTGAGTTGATGATGTCCGGTCTGTGGATCTGTGAGACGCATTCCATTGAGAAGAACGGTCGTCTGCTCATAGGAGCCGCCGCGTATCGACACATCAGATTGCGCGCCGTATGGCCCCCTTGTGCGGAGATCAACGCCTGGGACGAAGACAAGCGCGTCCTGAATACTACGAACGGGCAAACGAACGAGATCGCGCTGACGAAGAACATCAACCGTACGCGCTACATCTGCCAATTCGAGAGGGATTCGAGAAGCAGTGACCACTACTACCGGGCGGGTAGGAATCGTATCTACGCGTGTTGAATCATCACCGAAAGCAGAACACAGAGTGGCGGACGAGACCGCAAGGACAGTCAGGAGTAGAGTGAGTCTCATCATTGTCCGAGCAGCCATGCAAAGATCAAGGGAGCTACAATGGTTGCATCAGATTCGATGATGAACTTGGGAGTATTGATGTCCAGCTTGCCCCAGGTGATCTTCTCGTTTGGCACAGCCCCAGAATAGGAACCGTATGACGTCGTACTATCAGAGATCTGACAGAAATACGACCAGAACGGTACGTCGTGCCATTCTAGATCTTGATACATCATTGGCACAACGCAGATCGGAAAATCTCCTGCAATACCGCCACCGATCTGGAAGAAGCCAACGCCCTTGCCGGATGAGTTGGCTCGGTACCATTCAGAGAGCCATACCATATAGTCGATGCCGCTTTTCATCGTGGTCGAAACAAGTTCACCCTTGATGCAGTAGGAGGCAAAGATGTTGCCCATGGTAGAGTCTTCCCATCCCGGACAGATGATCGGAAGGTTCTTTTCTGCCGCAGCGATCATCCAGGAGTTCTTTGGATCGATTTCGTAGTACTGCTCCATTTCGCCACTGAGAAGCATCTTATACATGTACTCGTGTGGGAGGTACCGTTCACCTGAGTCCTGTGCCATCTTCCATTGTTTGAAGATGTGCTTTTGGATACGTCGGAACGCTTCTTCTTCCGGTATACAGGTATCTGTGACTCGGTTGAAGCCCCCTTCAAGAAGATTCCACTCGTCTTGTGGGGAGAGATCGCGGTAATTTGGAACGCGCTTGTAGTGCGAATGCGCCACAAGGTTCATGATGTCTTCTTCGAGATTGGCTCCGGTGCAGGAGATGATCTGCACCTTATCCTGGCGGATCATTTCGGCAAGCGATATTCCAAGTTCGGCAGTGCTCATGGCTCCGGCGAGCGTCACCATCATCTTACCGCCTTCGGCAAGATGAGTCTCGTAGCCTTTTGCAGCATCCACGAGGGCGGCCGCATTGAAGTGCAGATAATTTTTTTCGATGAATTGCGAGATCGGTCCGCGTTGCATAGGTGTCTCCAAATGTGGCGTGCAAAAGTATATATATTGTTGTCATGGTCACGTCAACTCCTTGGCAAAGGGCAACCAGTATTGCCACTGTTTTCCTCGCACTCGCTGCTGGGGGGGTTGTTCTGCATCAGCTCAGCGGAATACTGATCCCCTTTGTCTTAGCGGGTTTCTTGTCCATCCTCTTGAAACCTCTTGTACAAAGGCTCAGATCCGTACATGTGCCTTTACCGATCGCCTTGATCTTTGTGATGTGTATCGCGGCAGGCGCAGTGTGGCTCGTGTACGTGATCTTGGCACTTGGGGTTGATTCTTTTAATGCTCGGTCGGACTTCTATTCCGTGCAACTCAAGATCGCGCTGAACGGACTTGAGCGGACACTTGGTTCGGTCCTCCGCACCGTAGGTAGCAAAACGACATTCCGTCTCGATAAGGTTTTGACGCCAGAAGTTGCCACAGGCTTCGCAACAAACCAGGTTACCGCATTGTTATCGATTGTGAGCGACGGTGTTATGGTACTTCTGTACGTCTTGTTCATGCTCGGTGGTAGCGAAGGGTTTCCCCTAAAGATCAGATCTGCGTTCAATTTTTCTCGAGGCGAGCAGGTGCTTGCCATTTTCGACACGCTCAACAATCGAGTTCGTCGATACCTCCTCATGAAGACCCTTTTCAATCTTGCGAATGGCGTAATCGCTTGGATGGTGCTTGAGTCATTTGGTGTTGACTTTGCCCCATCAATCGGACTCCTTACCTTTCTCTTTCACTACATTCCGAATGTGGGATCGATCATAACGACCCTCATACCCTCACTTGTGTTTCTTTTGCAGACTGGGAATCCTGGTCAAGCGGCCGGATTAGCAGTCATCCTCATCGTGATACAGAATGTTATTGGCAACGTCATCGAGCCTAAAGTGATAGGTGACAGACTCGAGCTGAGCCCCGTTGTTGTGTTGTTCTCCCTCCTCTTTTGGGGTTGGATGTGGGGCATTGTGGGTATGATCCTGTCCGTGCCGATCATGTCAATGCTTAAGGCCTTGCTCGAGAGTGTTCCTTCTGCAAGGCCATTTGCCGTCCTCATGGGAAGTTCTCCCGCTGTGTCTTCTGCCGATGACCGAAACGAAGAGTAACTTTGCCTCATGCGAATAGATGTACGCGACGTAACAGTGGCCTATGATGGCATCCCTGCCTTGACAAACGTTACGTTGTCGTTTGAAGGTAGCGGTGTTGTAATGCTCACCGGCCCTACCGGAGCAGGCAAGACTACACTATTGAGACTCCTCTATGCCGATCTTCTGCCTACACAAGGAGCGGTGCTCATAGACGACATCGCAACTAGCTCCATGAAGCAGGTGCAACGGCGTGCGATGAGAAGGCGCCAGGGTATCGTGCAACAGAGCTGCAGACTTGTCTCGGACTATAGCGTGTTCGATAACGTTCTTATGCCGTATGCACTCGCCGGACTCTCCAAAGCAGACGCAACACGTTCTTGTTTAGACTTGCTAGCGGACATGAACATCAGTTACGTGCGTCACAAGTTCCCTCATCAGCTTTCTGGTGGTGAGAGACATCTTGTTGCTCTTGCGCGGGCAATTGCGTCGAAGCCGGAGCTTCTCATCGCCGATGAACCAACGGGAACTCTCGATGAGGCAACAAGTGCTCACGTAGCATCAACATTACACTCCTGTGTTACGCATGGTATGGGGCTTATCATCTCAACACACAGCGCAAACCTCCTATCTGCATTTCCACAGGCAACGGTCTGTACAATAACCGAAGGCGTGCTTACTGTCGATAGTACGCACTCTACTATTGAGGTTCAGCCATGACACGAATCGCTATTGTCGGCTATGGGGCTATGGGACACGAGATCGAGAGGCTCGCCCCTTCTGTTGGATGTGAAGTCACGCGGATTTATGACGAGTATCGTCCACTCACCGTGGACGGTCCGAACGAATTCGACGTGGCCATTGACTTTAGCCTGCCGGAAGCCGTGCGTGAGAATGTCCGCATCCTATGCGCGATGAATCGTAGTGTGGTTATTGGCACCACTGGCTGGCACGATCAGTTATCCGATATCAAGGGAATGGTGGAAGCCACACAGATCGGTTGCGTCTGGGGTTCCAATTTTAGTGTTGGCGTGCAGATGTTTTTGCGAATTGTTCGCGCAGCAGCAATCATGGCACAAGACACTCCAGAGTACGACGTCATGGTGCACGAATGGCATCACCACCGGAAAAAAGATAGTCCAAGTGGAACGGCCATTTCCGTCGCAAATGTTATCATCGATGAAATGAATCGCAAGAATCATATCGCAATAGAGACCCAACATGGTCGCATTGACCCGTCGGCTCTTCATGTAACCTCTTCTCGGGGTGGTGAGATCGTGGGACGTCACACCGTAACGTTAGATAGCGCATTTGATACGATCGACATCGTTCACAACGCCAAGAATCGCAGTGGCTTTGCACACGGAGCACTGCTTGCCGCCCCATGGATCAAGGACCGCAAGGGCTTCTACGAATTCACTGATGTATATCCGGAGATCGGAGCTGGGTCATCATGTTAGCCCCCTTGTTTTCGATCTTTCTCATTGTTGCAGCATTTACCGGTCAGCAACCGTCTGTTCGTTTCAATCCCCAGGTTGTCAGCGTTGTGCGCGACTCTACAGGCTACGTACAGTCCATGGTGAGCGTGTTCAGCGTAAAAGGAGACAGCATTCGCATAACCGACATCAAAGGGTCTTGCGGTTGCGCAACAGCCTCCGTGCAACGGCCAGTGATGCATGACAGCATACCGGGGAAGATCTACCTCTCAATTAATGCGCGACACTTTACAGACTCTCTGAACTACGTGGACTACCTAGTCACACATACGGGCGCTGGTTCTCCAACCGGATATCGAGTGGTTGTTCGTTTACCGAAGGAGACGCGATGAACTATTGGCTAGCTAAATCCGAACCTGAGGTATACTCGTGGGATCAATTTGTTCGAGACAAAAAGACCTATTGGGACGGAGTACGGAGCTATCAGGCGCGCAACAATATGAGAGAGATGGCCAAGGGTGATCTTGTGATCTTCTACCATTCTGGAGATGAACGCTCGGCAGTAGGGATCGCTGAAGTAGTGAAGACCGCTTATCAGGATCCGACCACTGACGAAGAAGCATGGGTTGTTGTAGACCTCAAGCCTGTTCGCCCCCTTAAAAATCCCGTCACCCTTGCAACGATAAAATCAACCAAGGGATTCGAGAACATCGCACTCATAAAACAAGGGCGATTGAGCGTGCTTCCTCTAACGAAGAAGGAGTTTGAGACGATTGAAGCACTTTCAACCCGAATGCTCTCGTAGCGCGATAGCATGCTATCGCGCGACCTCCGTAACCCCGTAATCCCGTAACAAGGTCACGCCATTGCGTGACCCTACGTATCTCTCTTCCCTATCCCCTTAACGCCTTCTTCAGGAAGTCAACATCTTGACGGACCTTCTTGTCCGTATCAATGTAATTGAGGATTTGTTGGCACGAGTGAAGCACAGTTGTATGATCTCTTCCACCGAAGTGCATACCGATACTTTTTAGAGATGTCTGCGTCAACTGCTTAGCAAGGTACATGCACATTTGACGTGCAAGCACGATCTCATGTTTACGTGTCTTGGCGGACAGTAGGGCTTGATCGAGCGAATAATATGCAGAGACTTCCTTCTTGATATCGTCTATCGTCATCGTTCGAGACGATGCTGAATTCGATACACCCCGTACAACTTCTTTAGCAAGCTCAAGAGTGAGTTCGCGGCTATCAAGCGTCACCTTTGCAAGGAGCGAAATGAGACAGCCTTCTAGTTCGCGAACGCTCGACGTAACATGCCGCCCGATGTATTCAAGGATGTCACCTGGAAGATCGATGCTTTCTTCCATGCTCTTCTGCTGTAGGATAGCAATACGCGTTTCTAAGTCAGGAAGCTGAATGTCTGTAGTAAGGCCCCATTGGAAGCGAGATATCAGGCGCTCATCGAGATCTGCAAGATCCTTTGGCTGCTTATCACTTGTGAGAATAAGCTGCTTGCCTTCTTGGTGCAACGCATTGAACGTGTGAAAAAACATATCCTGCGTTTTTTCCTTACCGCCAAGAAACTGGATATCATCAACAATCAGAACGTCTACGCCACGATAGAAATTCGTGAAGTCTGGGATCTTGTTCGTTTGAATCGCGTTGATATACTCCATCGTGAACTTCTCGGAGTTCGTATAGAGAACGCGTGCGTTTGGATCGCGTTGTAAAACACGATTGCCGATAGCTTGAACGAGGTGCGTTTTACCTAGTCCCGTAGGACCATAGATCACAAGGGGATTGAACTTCGTTTTTCCCGGATTGTCTGCCACAGCAATAGCAGCTGACGTCGCAAGCTGATTATTCTCGCCACGAATGAAATTTTCAAACGTGTAGCGCGGATTGAAGTACGTTGGGTAGTGCGCTGAAGGACCTGTTTTCTGTTGAGATGTAGGCTTTGATTCAGAGAACGGCAATGACGGCTGACTGGCGCCACGAAGACCCGGGAGTTTCACCGTGCGCTTTTCGGGTGTAGTAGCTTCGTCATCAACAACTACTTCAAACTGCAGCTTCGCCTTCGGACCGAGCACCTTTTGAACCGTTTTCTGCAAGAGGGAGGCATAGTGCTGCTCGATCCACTCGTAGAAGAAGTGGCTTGGCAGCTCGATCGTGAGTTGGAGACCATCCCACTTTATCGGACGCATCTTTTCAAACCATGTCTTGAAGACCTGATCTGAAACATTATCGCGTATGATGCCCAAGCATTGAGACCAGAGTGCTTCTGCATCCGACGCATCGCTTTGTGCAGTACTCCGGCTCATGCCCTTTGTGGCTGTTATGATCGTAGAATCAGCGGACGCATTCGCCGCGAACAAGTTCAGCATGTCACTTTTTTTCACCCAACATTCCCTCCACCGCAACGCGCGTTACATGAACACTCAGTTGCGGCGATGTGGCCCGCCCCGTCATTGGCCCTATCGGCTCAAAACTATCTGGCACTTCCACACCGCCGTCCCATTTCCTTCGGGGTGCAAATTTGATAGATATACACCATCTTCCACAAGGGAAATAGTTGGTCGGTGTGAACTTATTTTCCTTGCTTTTCTGCGTTCTGCGTTAAGTGGGTTCAAACGCTAGTGGTTTACTCGTTCGGCACGGCAATTGCCAACGCAAACCGCAAAATTGCGAGGTCGTCCTGCGTATCTTCGTTCCTTCACGGCCAACAACGCAACATATGTCAGAATCTGCAGAGACCAACACGAAGGGCGGACACGAAATGGGATTTCTCGATCACCTCGAGGAGCTCCGCTCACGCCTATTTAAAGCAGTTCTCGGAGTGCTTGTTGGTTGTATCATCGTTGGTTTTTATGGCGATGAGGTGATGAACCTCATTCTCCTTCGTCCAGCCCTCCTCGCGCACCTAAAGCTCCAGAACCTTGAGCCTTTCGGGCAGGCCTTCCTGTATTTCAAGGTGATCTTCCTCTGCGGCACTATTCTCGCATTTCCTTGGGTGCTTTACCAGGTTTGGTGTTTTGCTGCACCCGGTCTGTACATGACAGAGCGTAAATGGGCCGGACGTGTAACGATCATCACATCCTTGTGCTTCCTGGGCGGGGTAGCCTTTGGCTACTTCCTTCTCATCCCCAACATGATGGCCTACGTCTCGCAGTTCGCCAACCCAAATATTGAGAACAACATCGCCGTAGGCAACTACTTCAGCTTCCTAGTCAACATGCTATTAGCATCGGGGCTCATTTTTGAACTCCCCATGGTCACGTTTGTTCTTGCTCGAGTGGGCGTAGTGAACTCGGCTCTGATGTCGAAGTACCGCCGCCACTCTATAGTTGTAATTCTGATCCTTGCCGCTGTGATTACGCCGTCACCCGACCCCGTTTCTCAGCTTATGGTAGCCGTTCCGCTCTGGATTCTCTATGAAATCAGCGTGGTCATTGCCAAGTTCGCCAAACCGAAGCCTACAGCATGAGCACCACGTCAATCAAAGACATCAGTGCGTCGGTTTCTAGTGATCTAGAGCGCTTTGATGTGTATTTGCGTGAACAGATGCGATCTCAAACTGCGCTGTTGGACACCGTGGTTCGCTACATTTTGCGTCAACAGGGCAAGCGAGTTCGGCCAGCCTTGGTCTTTCTGGCCGCAGGCGCCACCGGAGGCATTACAGATCGCTCGTACGTAGGCGCTGCAATGGTTGAATTGCTGCATACTGCCACCTTAGTGCATGATGATGTGGTTGATCAGGCAGATGAACGCCGAGGGCTTGCTTCTATCAACGCGGTTTGGAAGAATAAAATCGCTGTCCTTGTGGGGGACTATCTCCTTTCAAAGGGGCTTCTCATCGCCGTCCATCATCAAGAGTTCGACTACCTTCGTGTAACAAGCGAAGCCGTGCGGCGCATGGCCGAAGGTGAGTTGTTGCAGATTCAGAAGAGTCGCCAAAAAACGATGGATGAGGAAACCTATTTCAAGATCATTTCTGATAAGACGGCCTCTCTGATCTCCACGTGTTGTGAGGTTGGTGCGATCTCTGCCACTGAAGATCCTCTGATTCGCTCTGCTCTGTCCGAATTCGGGGAACTTGTTGGATTGGCATTTCAGATCAGAGACGACGTTTTGGACTATACCAGCCGGAGTAGCATCCTTGGAAAACCGGTAGGAAACGACATTCGGGAGGGAAAGATCACCTTACCACTGCTCTATGCGGCACGGAATGCCCCCTCATCAGAAGCGAAGGATACGTTCAAAATCGTAAAGTCAAAGAGTGGCAACCGGAAGGACGTGGAGGCAGTCGTGAGATTTGTGGTGTCCAATAACGGCATACAGCTCGCACAAGAAAAAGCTGTAGAGCTTCAACAACAGGCCATCGCTAAAATCGTCTCATTACCGGATTCAGTCTATAAGACTGCTCTTATTGACTTTGCCCAATTTGTTGTCACTCGTGCAAAGTGAGCGCTATTAATTTTCCCGAGAATCGCCTATGAACATGCAATCGTCTCAATCGTTTGGTAACGTGGTCTCTACTGACGCCATCCGTACGTACGTCCAGCAAGTGTATGCATGGATGACGGGCGGGCTGCTCATCACCGGTGTTACGGCCTTCGGCATTTCCCAGTCGCCATCTATTCTCGCGGCCATTTTTGGAACGCCCTTGTTCTGGTTGGTGCTTTTTGCTCCTCTCGGCATGGTTCTCTTCCTGACTTCTCGAATAGACACCATGAAGCCGAGCACGGCGGCAGGTACGTTCATAGCGTATGCCTTCGTCAATGGACTTTCGTTTAGCGTCCTCTTCATGATCTATGAGCTCGGAAGCATCTTCCAGGTCTTTGTGATAGCCGCCGGTATGTTCGCCGGAGCTGCAGCATATGGTTTCTTCACTAAGCGCGATCTACGAAGCATGGGGTCATTCTTGTTCATGGGGCTTATCGGTGTGATCATTGCTTCTGTTGTGAACATTTTCCTCCAGAGCTCTGCTCTTGAATTCGCTGTAAGTCTCATTGGGGTGGCGGTGTTTACCGGACTTACAGCATACGACATGAGTCGAATGAAGGATCAAGCCATCGTGATGTATGCTGGAGAAGGTCTTGCTCAAAAGCGCGCTATCATTGGTGCACTCTCTCTCTACCTGAACTTCGTCAACCTCTTTCTGTTTCTTCTCCGTCTTCTCGGAAGTCGCAAGTAGACGATGTCCACACGTCCGGCACCATCGTTTGCTGTAACAGCGGCCTCCCTGCTCCGAGAGCAGAAGCCTGTTGATGCCGCGCGCTTGTGTGCAAGCGGCTTGGAGTATTTCCCGGACTATGCGGCAGGATATCTCTTGCTCTCACGAGCCTACTCGGAGTTAGGACAGCCGGTGGATGCAGAGCTTATTCTAGAAGAAGCCCGACGCCGGTTTCCTCGTTATTCCGTCTTCATGGATCAGCCAGAAGCGTCGGAGGGGGAGGCGACAGCTCCAGCCCAAGAGCTAGCGCTCACAAAGCCGACGTCACAGCCGAAGACTGAAGAACCGCTCCGGGCTGAACCTCGTCCCCACAACGTTGAGTCTGTGCTTCGAATTATTGAATCTGTTCCGCGCGCTGAAGATCAACCGATCATTCGTAGCTCGAGCGTTCGATTAATTCCGGGGCTGGAGTATACTACGCTTCGGTTCGAAGGAATGAGATCGCGTGGCAGACGTGAGATAGCCCACCTCAGTGATCCCCCTGCATTCCGCCAGTTTCACACAATGCGGCGCACAACGCGTCCCACGGAAGAGCCGAAAGAAGCAAAGAAAGCAGTTTCTTTGGAAGAGCTTGCCACCCGGCTAGAAAAAGCGCGCATGCCTCGTCAGCCCGACTTTACGGCACCGCAAGCCCCTTCCAACCAGATCTCCGGGGGCCCGACGGTGGTAACAGAGACCATTGCGCGCATCTACATGCAGCAAGGCTCGTTCGACCGTGCAATTGAGGCGTTTCGCGTCCTTCAACGAGCAAAGCCAGGGCAACACACGCACTTTGAACAGTTGATCGCTGAATGCGAAAGCGCACGCGCCGACCGATGATCCTTTTTCGGTACATCCTGCGTACGCACATCGCACCGTTCCTGTTTGGTACGTCCGTTATTATGGCTCTCTTCCTCCTGCAGTATATTATGCGGTGGGTGGATCAGCTTTCGAGTAAGGGGCTCGATGTAGCTACCATATCTGAGTTCATGATCCTCAATTTGTCGTGGATCGTTGTTCTTGCTATTCCGATAGGCGTGCTCTTTAGCACACTGATGGCCTTCGGTGCAATGTCCTCAGCGCATGAGATCACGGTGATGAAGGCGAGCGGCATGGGGCTCTTCAAGATGATGATACCGGTGATGATCGTTGGTATCATGCTTTGGGGCTTCTCCTTCTGGTACACGGACAACGTGCTTCCCGACACGAATCTGCAGCTCAGCGGCATGATGCGAGACATCACACGCACGAAACCGACGTTTGCCATCGAATCCGGACAGTTCACTACCAATATTGATGGATTTACGATCCTTGCACGCAACGTTGATTCCACGGGCCTCATGACCGGCGTTACTATTTACGATAGATCGAACAACGACAGACGAACCGTTGTATCGGCTGATACAGGTCGCATGGCCTTCTCTCCCTCGCTTACACGCCTCATTGTACACCTCTTTCGCGGTGAGATCCACCAATCCACGGTAAACGATCCGAACGAATACAGAGTTATCCGCTTTGACCGACACCAGATAGCGATGCAGGCCGATCGATTCTTCTACGAAGAGTCTGACGTTTCCGGTTCGTCTCGCAGTGATCGCGAGATGAACATTGCTGACATGCAGGTAATGGTTGATCGCGCCCAGTCGGAGGAGTCTAAGTCCGCGTTTGAATTTGATTCTGTTTTTTCAGAGCATATGGCATATCTCTTTACGCCTAGCTCTGTCTCCACGTTTGTTCCCACTCAACGTGAAGTACTCGACAGAGCGGCCGCAACAGTCTCTGGGGTTCGGTCTACACTCGAAGGACAGACGTATAGGCGTTTCAGCGAACACGAGGTAGCGAACAAGTACCTCGTAGAGATCTACAAAAAGTACGCCATACCCTTTGCATGCGTGATCTTTGTACTCGTCGGCTGTCCGCTCGGCGTGATAACCAAGGGTGGCAACTTCGGTATCAGCGCAATGCGATCACTCGGATTCTACATTCTCTACTGGGTAACGCTTATCGGTGGCGAGAAACTCGCAGATAGGAACATCCTTAGTCCCGGGATTGCCATGTGGTCTGGCAACATCATCATTGGTGTTGTCGGTATCATCGTTGCCTTTAAGGTCAACTATGAGACCACCCCACTTAAAGGCCTCCTCCTCTGGATCCGCACGCGCCTTCAACGGCAATGAGAGGCCTTTAGGGCATTCCTTACAAGCTCTAGGAGCGCGCGGTCCTCGTCGTACTCTTCGTCGTGTGAGCCCGCTGCATAGTGGAGCATCGACTCTATCCATTTCTTCATCTCCGCTAACTCAATACACGAGAGACCGAAGATCCACTGCTTATCGGGCGACGATTGTGCACGTTCACAAAGCGACATTCCATTATGGATTGTTACCATCAGATCCTGCGTTGGACCGAACGACAATTGCTCGAGCACGAGCACACCATCGGAAACAGCCCATGCGGTATTTGGCTGAGGTGGCTCATCATCATAAAAAAAGTTATAACCAACACTATCAGCGATCGAAGCCATGCCGGTTGAAATCCATGGCAATTGGTGCGAGGTGTCCCCGGTAAACGTAGAAGGTACCGCTACCAAGCGCCCCTTACCGACATCAACTGTCAAACGGAACGTGTCAATGACGCCACTCTTCCAGTGTGTTCCCGTGGTGAGCCTATATGGAACGCGTATAGGAGCATCTACACTACTGCCGGCATTGAATCGATAGGAATGCTTGACGTGGGAGCGTCCATTCGGGAAGGTCGCCTCGAATAGGTACACCCAATCACCCGAGTAGAGATGAAGGTTTTGGGCACGCTCAGAGTCTGTGACCTTCCGAATCTCCCATGACTGTCTTGTACCATTGAAAACAACCACAAAGCCACGTATCTGTGGCTTACTCTGGAGTCTCTCAGCGATATCACCATATGCAGGCGGCGTAACAAACCCTACGGTTATGGTCTTTGCCGGACCGTCGTTGACGAAAACATAGTCGACATCGATGCGAGCTTCTCTGCCTCTGATCGTGACTCTTAGGTCCTCACGCACCATGCGTATGGAGCTATCTCGCAATGGCAGTAACGTACTTCCTGATGCCTCAAACGAACTGTCATTGCACCATGCTGTGCACACAGTAAGGAGAAGCACGAAGAATACTACCATACAAAACGTTCGAGCGCCATGTTGGCACGTGCAAAAGCCTCGTCCACCGTTGCTCCGGTGGCTGTGAGGTGACCCATTTTACGGCCCATCCGGACGTCTTTCTTGCCGTAGAGGTGAAGCGCTATATCGTCAACCTTTAGCATTTCGATAACGCTATCAGGAATGCCACTACCCGTCCGCTCACCAAGGAGATTGATCATACACGCGGCTGGAACGCGCATTGCCGCAGAGCCTAGAGGCATGTTTGTTACAGCTCGGACACAATTCTCATACTGAGATGTATGGCAGGCCTCGATGGTGTAGTGTCCACTGTTATGCGGTCGTGGAGCAATCTCATTGAAGAGGATCTCGTCCTTGCTGGTAAGAAACATCTCTATACCAAACACTCCGACTCCTTCGATGGTCTCAACACACATCATTGCTATTTGCTGAGCTCTCTTCTGAAGAGATTCTTCGATAGGAGCGGGAGCTAGAACCGTTACGCAGATATGACCTTGTTGAATTGTCTGCACGCATGGATACACCGCTGTTTCGCCTCGCTTATTGCGGGCAACCATTACTGCGAGTTCCTTTGTGAACGTCACAAATGATTCTGCCATTAATGGACGGGGCTCCTCCCCCTCCATGAAACGTCGCCACACCATGTCGATCTCCGTCTCACGCTTAATAGTAGCGTTGCCGTACCCGTCATAACCGAATCGACGGGTCTTGGCAACAAACGGATAGCCATGAGTTGCACCAAAGTCAATAAGATCTTGCTTCGTACTAATCTCCGCAAACGCCGGAGTAGGAATACCAACGGCAGAGAACGTCTGCTTCTGAATGAACTTGTCCTGCACCAGTCGCATTGTATCGGGCGTTGGATACACCAGACGTCGCTCAGCGATATAGTCCAGGATTTCCGGATCGATGAACTCATTCTCGAGCGTGATGATATCCGAGACCTTTATGAATTTCTCGAGTTCTTCAGCATCCTTCCAACCGGCGGGATATTCGTGCTTCGTCATCACACCAGCCGGCGAGTCTTCTCCATGTTCGATAACGGCAACACGGAGCCCCATGCGATAGGCAGCCTGCGCCGTCATCTTCGCGAGTTGGCCTCCACCGAGAAGGCCAAGTGTGAACGGTTCAGAAGGA
>JAPLFN010000017.1:13094-14288 GCA_026390655.1 Candidatus Kapaibacterium sp. | reverse complement strand
TTGCGAAGACACAGAAATCTCTGTCCGACAATCCGCTACTGCGCGGTGCCCCGCAGGGATTTGAAGCCATTGTTCGCGAGATAGAAATCGCTTCCGGTGCGGGTTTCCTCATCCCTATCATGGGTGACATGATGAGGATGCCTGGACTACCCGAGATACCGGCCGCAGAGAGAATAGACATTGATGAACACGGCGTGATCTCAGGGCTGTTCTAGGGTCGGGTAACCCACGGCTTAAGCCGTGGGTTAAGCCGTGGGTTCCTCGTCCAGCGCATCCAGGCAGTCGGCCCAGAAAGCCCCCTCAGTAAGGGCTGCGGCATCAATACGCTCCACTGATTTTTCGAATGTGTCGATGATCGTATCTACGTCATCGCCGGCATCTGCTTCCATCGCACGCCATGCTTCCAGGCAGAGGAGGAAGTGGCCTACTGAGCTATTGACAAACTGCTGCGCGTAGAAGCCCCATTCTTTATCGAGCAATACTACAACACCGTCAGCACGTTCGTCAATGCAGATCGCATCTTCGTATGCATTGAATCCGATACGCCAGAACGAACCGAAAAACTCATCGTTCGATGCGTCATCATCTTCTGCACGCGCTTCCATCGTTGAGAGAAGTCGAACTGGATGCTCATCGAACGTAAGATCTGGTTCAGCTACAGAAGGAAGCCCGGCATTGTTCAATGCGTCAAGAGTTGCCGTAGGAACCACCATATCCGCTGTGGCTTCCTTTGATGCGATGCGTAGTGCAGCACCATTCCATGAGCGTGCTAATACAGCTCCGGGAGGTAGTGCTTGTGGTTGAGCATCAACCATAAGCGCACGAAGAAACAGAGCGGATGTCAATGTCATGTGAGACAGGTAGACAGCATCAATGTTCGCTTCGTTGTCCGGTTCGAGATCAAGCGCGTCTGCCGCTTCATCTCGGATGGTGGCAAGCAGATCGAGTTGTTCGTCTGTGAGTTTGCTAAGTGCGTCCGGATCTTCGAGAAGATCTGGCAGGCCGAGGGATGTCAGTTGTGGGTGCATGTGCGAAGTTACGGGATTACGGGGTTACGGGGTTACGGGATTGCCTAGGGTCACGCCATGGCGTGACCTGGGATTACGGGGTTACGCCGTTACCAATATCACAACGCCAACAACGGCAATTGCGGCACCTAGTACAGAGCGCCATTGGAGGGGCTCTTTGTGCACA
>JAPLFN010000017.1:0-13011 GCA_026390655.1 Candidatus Kapaibacterium sp. | reverse complement strand
AACAAATGGAACCAGCGAGAAGATCGTTTGTGCAACGGCAACATCAAGATGTGATGCCGCAATGAGGGAGCAGGTAACACCGATGATCGGACCAAAGAGGGTGCCGAAATACATCGATCGAGCCCCTTGTTTGTCCGTGAACGCATCTCGGAGGGGGCGATGTGGTGCGCGACGAATAACGTCGAGCAGATACGTTGCTGCAAAACCAACGCTCATTCTCATGAACGTTGCGTGGAAAGGGGACACGTTGCCGCCGTCTGCTTGTAGTCCAACCTTTGCAAGAACGAGTCCGGCCCCTTGACAAACTGCACCGCCGATCGCGAGGATTACACCCGTGGCAAAGGAGCCATACCCTTCTCGAGAAACCTCCGAGCGTTCCTCGATGGCACTCATTGCATACATCACTCCCGCAATAGAAAGCCCCATACCAATGATGTGCTGAAGCGTCAGTGATTCATGGAGGAGGAAGAAGGCGGCAATTGCTGCAGCTGCGGGAGCGGAGGTTCCAACAACGCTCTGACGCCGAGCACCCAAAATGCGAAGGGACGTGAAGCCAAGAAGATCGCCTATAGAAAGTCCCACAACACCGCTTATGCCAAGCCACAGCCATTGATTCCCACCGGCCAGTGTAAAGATCCCCCAAGGCCACACCTGCATAGTTATGCAGGCCAGAACCATCGTTGCACCAACGGCCAAAAGCAATCGTGTTCTGTTAAGGAGGCCTGGGTCGATGCGCCGCGAGGCATTCAGAAACGAAAGCGTTCCGAATGACCAAGAGAAGAGAGTGCCGCACGCGGCTAGGATTCCGATCAACATATAGGTGCAAATCTCTGTCCAAAAAACGAACAACAACGAAAAAGGGCGCCATTGGGCGCCCTTTGTTATTTACCTGCTTTTCTTCTTGTGGCGATTCTTGCGAAGCCGCTTCTTGCGCTTGTGAGTGGCCATCTTATGGCGCTTGCGCTTCTTTCCGCATGGCATGTGAACCTCGTCGGTAAAAGTGAGAAATGTTGTTCGTTGTTACGTTTTTGTTTCTAGTTGTTCGATCGCCATGGCTGCTCGTTTACCAAGCTCCGATTCAGGATCTACGCTCCTGCATCGTTTGAACCACTTCAGAGCCTCGTCAAACTGCCTGTCCTGTGCCCACATCACTGCGAGGTTCAGCATGGCTGTTTGGTTTCGAGGTTCCTTGCGAATAATGTCTTCAAGTGTCGATCTCCCTTCAGCTTGTTTTCCCGTTTGATACAGCGAATACGCATAATCGATGCGAATCGGGGTGTTGGACGGGTCTATGCTGTCGAGGAATCGATGATAATACCTAGCTGATTTGTCAAACTCTCCAAGATCGTAGGCGATATTCGCTGCTGAGATCACCATCATGCTGTCTAGCGGTCTCGATGCAAGCGAATCTTCCAACGTCCTGAGTAGATCCATCATTCTCGTTTGACGACTGGCCGAGCTCTGCTGACGATCGCGCTCTTCGTTGCGTTGAGCGGCAAGCCCCTTGCCCTTTTCGATGTCCTCAGAGATTCGATACCGAGACAGCGCCAACGAGCCGCCGCCGACAAGTACCACAATCGTAAGAGCTAGCGCGATCACGCGAACAGGACCCGTAATCATCCCCCGTGCGTCTTCACGTCATTGGCCGACTTGATCTTATCGTGCACCTTTTCCTGAAACTCTGAGCTTACCTTGAAGGCCGGAATAAACCGCTCTTCAAGGGGCACAGGGTCTCCGGTTCTTGGATTACGCGCCATTCTTGGTTTCCGACTCTTCACACTGAAGACACCGAACCCACGGAGTTCGATACGATTGCCCGCAGCGAGAGCATCGATGATGCTCAGGAGGAATCCATCTACAACCGCCTTCGTTTCGAGCTTTGTGAGCCCGGTTTCGCTGGCGATCTTATCGACGATGTCTGCTTTGGTAACGTTCAACACGGCCTCGTGATCAGCGATACAATACTCGAGTCGAGTTTCCGTACCCATATGCGAAGAATTTCAACACATAAGTATGGACGGCAAACATACGAAAGCCCCTTATTCTGCACAAACTTAGCCCCAAACAACGCCATCAATTCCTATCTTTGTTGCTTCGTAAGCTCAAGGAGGCAGAGTGACCTGGTCCGAGGAACTGGTTTCGTCGGAGAACCGGCAGATACAGAAGATGTTGAGAGACACGGGAAGGCTCCCACGCCACATTGCCATCATAATGGATGGAAATGGCAGGTGGGCCCAGGAACGTGGTCGCATGCGTATCGATGGCCATAAAGAGGGCATGGAGAGTGTCCGCTCAGCCGTGAAGACGTCTTCACAGCTTGGGGTGTCATACCTTACCCTCTATGCTTTTTCTATCGAGAACTGGAAACGCCCCCTTCCGGAAGTCCGTTTTCTCATGGGGCTCCTGGAAACCTATCTCCGTAAGGAGATCGACGAGCTCCACGCTAATGGCGTGAGGATCCGTACAATCGGCAAAACAAATGCCCTCCCAAAGTCCGTTCAGCGGGTTCTAAAAGGAGCCATTGAGCGCACTGCTGAGAATGAAGGACTCACTCTTACTCTTGCATTAAGCTATGGATCTCGGTGGGACATCCTCCGTGCGGTTCAGGTGGTGGCAATGGACATCCGGCGTGGCAAGCTGTCACCGGAAGATCTAACAGAGGAAATGATCTCGTCGTATTTGCAAACATCCTATATGCCGGATCCCGATCTCATCATCCGTACGAGCGGCGAAGTACGGCTTAGCAACTTCCTCCTTTGGGAGGCAGCCTATGCGGAACTTTATATCACAGATGGATTCTGGCCGGACTTCAGGGGCGCTGAATTGTATCGCGCACTGACAGACTTCGTGATGCGTGAGCGTCGCTTTGGTAAGATTTCGGCGCAGCTTGGTTCGGAGTCCGCGGCATCATCAATGTCTACCCTGGAACGGATACTGCATGCACTCAAGTAGGGGGCTAGCAGCGCTTGTAGCGATGGTGCTGACTGTTGGTACAATGATGGCCCAGCAGCCGCCGGCTCCGCGGTATCCGCTCATCGCGGGAATCACGGTGGAGGGTTTGACCGAGGGTGCAGACATGCAAACGGTTATTTCGTATTCGGGACTGCGCGTAGGCCAGGTGTTCCATCAATCTTCTCATTAAAATAATCAAAAATCCGCATAGATGTCCACTTCTTTTCTAAAAATCCATCTGGACCGTGTGTCGTACCATCTACTAAACGCATAATAAGAACACCTTTGTTCGTGGTTGGCGATATCATTTCTGCATATGACGAATATCTCGTGCGTCAATCCATTAAAAAGCTCTATACAAAGGAAGGCCTCCTCTTTGCTAAAGTTGAGACGAAGCTAACGTCAATTGACTCGTTGAATTACTATGACATGGCGATAACAGTAACTGAAGGCTTTGAATTCAAAGTTGATTCGATCGATGTTGTTGGTAACGTGATCTTCACGGATGATGAAATTGTAAGTGCCTTCGAAAACACGAAAACGAAGAGTTGGTACCAGGTGTGGGCGTCGAACAAGTTTGACATGTCCAAGTATGCCGAAGACAAGAAGAAGCTCCAAGAATGGTTCCTCGATAAGGGGCTTCTCGATGCGGAGATACTTGGTGATACTGTGATGTATGATGAGGAGAAGCACACTGTTACGCTCCAGATCCGAATTTCCGAAGGCCCGCGTGTGGCCATTCGGAAGGTGGGGTTTACGGGCAACACGATCTATACCGAGGCTACACTCCTTGGCAGACTCCATGTTGAGCCGGGTGAAGTATTCAATCAGAAGAAGTTCAATGACAATCTCTTTGTCAATCAGGATCAGTCAGACGTAACGTCGTTGTATGCTGATAACGGTTACTTGGGGGCTCGTCTCGATCCGGAGTTCACGAGAATTGGTAAGGATAGCGTAGACGTTCTCATCCGCGTTGTTGAGGGTCAGCAGTACACAATTCGAAGAGTTGAGATTGTTGGAAACACGAAGACTCGAGACCGCGTGATTCGGCGTGAATTATACTTCCGTCCAGGTGACTATTTCAGCCGATCTGCCATCATCCGCAGTATTCGTGGCCTTGGGGTGTTGAATTTCTTTAATCCGGAAACGCTGAAGCCTGACATCCTGCCAGTCGATAAAACAAAGGTGGACGTACAGATGAAGGTGGAGGAGCGTTCTACAGATACATTTAATGCATCGGTAGGATTCGCGGGTGCTTTTGGACTTACAGGATCGCTCGGAATTACGCTGAACAACTTCGACATCAGTGAGCCATTTCGCGGTGGTGCCGGACAGATAATGTCCTTCCAATGGGAGTTTGGTCAAGCGTCGAGACTTCAGACGTTTCAAGTTTCGTTCACAGAGCCATGGCTTTTTGGTGAGCCAACGTCGATAGGCTTCAATCTTTACGACACCAAGCAGAACTATAACATATCCGTGAGACGCACAGGCGGTGCTATAAACGTTGGGCGCAGATTTCGATTCCCGGATGACTTCTTCCGCGGAGACTGGAGCACGTCCTTTGAACGTATCGAATCGAACACAGCATCGATCTTTTCGCGCGCTGGTATCAACACATCGATGTCCATCTCACAGGTGATCTCGCGAACCAGTTACGACAATGCGGTCTTCCCAACATCCGGTTCTCGATTCGCAATTTCACTTCGCGCCTCATTAGGTGCACTCGGTCTTGGTACTACTGACTTTGGAAAAGCAGGATTCACGTTCGACATGGTAAATCCTCTTCTGTCTATCAATGGATATCCACGCCTAGTGATGTTCCTTGGTACCGAGTTAGGGTTCGTTGATGGATTCAAACAGGACACCACAATCCCACCACAAGAGCTCTACTACATGGGTGGAAACGGCCTAGGTGGTTTTGCGATTACACCATTGCGCGGCTATCGCGACAACTCCATTGGAGTACTGGCACCAAATGGACAAAATCTCGGTGGGCGTGTTCAGGCAAGGTTCGTAGCCGAGCTCCGGTTCGCTCTTGCGCTAAGCCCCTTCCCGATCTATTTGCTTAGTTTTGCAGAAGCAGGGAATGTATGGGCAAATCTCCGAACGGCTGATCCTTTTGGCCTCAATCGCGCGGCTGGTTTCGGCATGCGTTTGCTGCTACAACCAATTGGATTGTTAGGTTTTGATGTAGGCTACGGATTTGACCCGGACCCCTTTACAGGTCAGACTTCTGGTTGGCGTTTCCACTTCCAATTCGGTCGATAGCCCCGGAACTATTCTCATTTCAACGAATCAAACATTCTGTTTTCCACGATTGGATTTCTTACATGATGAAGCGTCTTAGTGCATTACTCGTTGTGTCACTTCTTGTTGGCACAATCTCGTCTGCTCAAACATTCAAAGTCGGCGTTGTTAACGCGGAAGTGATTCTCAAGGAGCTTCCGGAAGCAATCGCCGCAAGCAAGTCGATCGAAGAAGCGGGATTGAAGATCCGCGACACTCTGCAAATGATGCAGAAGGACTTTGAAGGTCGTATTGAGAGTTATCGCAAACAGGAAGCCATGATGACGGCAGAAGGCAAGCGCAAGGAGGAAGAATCACTGAACTCTCTACGCACGCGTTTTCTGCAATACCAGGAAGAAAAACTTGGTAATACAGGTGAAGTCGCTCGGATGCGTGAGGGGCTTTTGCAGCCTATTCGCGTGAAGGTTAACGATGCCATCGCCGCTGTTGCTAAGGAAGAGAAGCTGAACCTTGTTCTCGATAAGGTGGCCGGCCTAGTATTGTACAACGAGGATAAGGCAGACATTACGTACAAGGTGCTTGATCGTATGAAACGTGGCAATAACTAAGCTCGATCTCAATTTCCCCAGGTAGATGATAATGCATCCGAGACTCGCGCAGTTGATTAGGCTTGCTCAATTCCACTCTCCGTTAAGAAGGTACTTCTTTCCGAGGTATACATCGTATTTCACTCCGCCTCAATTGATGTTTCTCTGCGCGTGCATTGAAGAAACTCGAAATGTGAAAGGGTCAATTGCAGAGGTTGGGTGTTTCATTGGAGCGACCACGATTTTCTTGAATAAATACATGGATGCTCGGAATATTGAAAAGGACTATAGATCTGTTGACACGTTCAACGGATTTGTTGAGGACGACATTCAGTATGAGGTCGAGAATCGAGGTAAGGTCAGGAAAATGTTTAGCGGGTTCAAGGGGATCAAGAAAGAATGGTACGATCAGATTATGCGAGACAACGAAATCAAGCGCGTGCACTCAACGCAAGCAGATATCAACAGATTCGATCTTACCTCTCTGGGCCAGCTGTCCTTTGTCCTGTTAGATGTGGATCTCTATCGGCCAATGAAGAAGGGCCTAAAGGAGCTTTATGAAGTTCTTGCCCCTGGTGGAGTTATGGTTTTGGATGACTGTGATGCGAGTAGTGACCAGTGGGACGGATCTGACCAAGCGTACAAGGAATTCATGAAAGAGCGCAACATGGAAATAGAGATCGTGCATGGCAAACTCGGTGTCATTCGCAAACCGGTGGCTTGATGTATAGATGGATCATATCCGTTGCACTCGTCTGCCTGTTTCTGCTGTGCCCTATGGCTCATGCGCAGAAGATCGGCTATGTATCTACAGATGCTATCCGTGCAGCATATGAATCCAACAAGCAGGCTGAAGAACGTCTCAACTCTTACGTAGAGGAGTGGAAAACGGAGATTGCACAGCGGCAGAGAGACATTGATGATTTGGAGCTTGAGATCCGTAAGAACCGCTTGATATGGAGTGACCAAGAGCGCCAAGCAAAGGAAAAAGAGATAGAAGAAAAACGTCATGATCGTGATCAGTATGCACGTCTGAAGTTTGAGCCAGGGGGCGAGCACGATCAGCAAGCCGAGAATCTCTTTAAGGCTATTTGGAATCGGATATACCTTGCGGTGCAAAAAGTTAGCGCGGCCGAAGGATATGACATTGTGTGGGATAAGAGTGTTCAGCCCCTTGTCTACGTTAATGCGAAGTATGACATCACGGTTAAAGTGATGAAGGAGCTTGGCATCGACGCAGACGAGCTGGAACGGAAACAGAAGGAAGTCGTTGATACTGATCCACGCAATAAACGTGCAGAAGAGCCACGCCGTCGCAAGTCGAGAAGCAAAACAGCCGATTCGACGGTAACACCGCCTCCTGGTATCTCAGACACAACGAATCTTCAAAGCCCAGTGGTCATGCCGAATGGTCTGCTACCGAATGGACTTCCACCAAATGGTGAGACACCCGGCGGAGGTGGGCCATCACGCAGTATGCCGCAGCCATTACCGTTAGCACCTCCGGACACCACAAAGAAGGAAGACGTTCCACGATGAGTGGAGAGAGATCGTTCACCATCCTTGAACTTGCACAGCGTGTTGGCGGTGTTGCACAGGGTGACGTGTCGCTTGTTGTTAGGGGATTGAATCGTATTGAAGATGCAGGCGAAGGCGACTTAACATTCGTTGCTTCTGATCAATACGCCAAGTTTCTGCCTGAGTCCGAAGCATCGTGTGTTCTCGTGCGAAGTGCTCATGCTTCTGATGTAAAAGCGCCATCTTCTATCGTCGTTGACGATCCGTACCGAGCATTCATTCTCGTTATGCAGGCCTTCCACCCAGAGCAACCGATGCCACAAGGTGTCAGAGCACCAACGGCCACCATTGATCCATCAGCAGAAATCGATCCGACAGCATCTATTGGTCCCGGGTGTGTGATCGGTGCTCAATGCAGAGTCGCCAAGAATGTCCAGCTTGTCGCCAATGTTGTGCTGTATCCAAACACCCACATTGGTGCAGATAGTGTTCTTCATGCCAACGTTACATGTTACTCGTCCACGATCATCGGTGAGCGTTTCATTGCCCATGCAGGAGTTGTGATTGGCTCGGACGGCTTTGGGTTCCTTGAAAACGCGGATAAGTCCTTTGTGAAGATTCCACACATCGGGAGAGTTCGCATAGGTGATGATGTGGAGATCGGTGCCAACACAACAATTGATCGCGCGGCGGTTGGAGAAACGCGAATTGAAGACGGGGTGAAGCTCGATAACCTTATTCATATTGCTCATGGCGTAACAATTGGTGCTCACACTGCGATAGCTGCTCAGACTGGGATTTCGGGGAGCACATCGTTAGGAAAAAGAAATCGATTAGCGGGTCAGGTGGGCGTGGTTGGACACATTCAGATCACCGACGACGTTGTTATTTATGCTCAGTCGGGTGTGGGGAAGAGTGTGCCACAGCCTGGAGTCTATTTTGGTTCGCCGATCAAGGAGCATTTAACGGCGTTACGGATTGAAGCCGCTGTTCGGCAGTTGCCGACGGCTTTGCAGGAATTGCGAGACCTCAAGCGCAAGGTAAACGAACAGGACAACTCGTAGGTACCATGACAACGAAACAGAAAACGATAGCAACTGCAGTTTCTATGGATGGTGTTGGCCTGCATACCGGCAGCACTACGTCGATGACATTTCGCCCTGCCGCGGAGAACACAGGGTATCGGTTCATACGCACTGACCTTGCCGGATCTCCAGAGATCCCTGCATTAGTAGATAACGTTGTCGATATTTCTCGTGGCACTACGATCGCTGTCGGCGACGCAAGAGTTCACACGGTTGAGCACGTCCTTGCCGCAATGGTTGGTATGGGTGTTGACAATTGCCTCATTGAGTTGTCAAACAATGAGCCCCCTGTAGGTGATGGATCGGCACTTCCCTATGTTGAAATGATTCAGCGTGTTGGAATATCTGAGCAGAAACACGACCGTGAAGAGCTTGTTATCGATGCTCCCATACGGTATGTAGATGAAGCCCGTGGTACAGAGATCGTTGCTCTGCCCAATGACAAGTACCGCGTTACGGTAATGGTTGACTATAAGAATCCTGCACTGGGCAGTCAGCATACCGGCATCTTTGATCTGGAATCGGAGTTTGTTACAGAATTTGCTCCTGCTCGTACATTCTGTTTCCTTCATGAAGTAGAGGCGTTGTATTCGCAAGGTCTCATTCAAGGGGGCAATCTCGATAACGCAATCGTTATCGTAGACAAGGAAATGTCAGATGAGGAGTTGAGAGAAACGTTGAGACGCATGGGTATCAATGGCAATGCTGTTATGGGCACGAACGGCATCCTCAATAATCAGGCACTTCGCTTCAAGAATGAGCCTGCCCGACACAAGCTCCTTGACATGATAGGGGATCTTGCCCTCATCGGCGCCCCTCTGCGTGCTCAAGTGCTAGCTGCACGGCCTGGACATTCCTCGAATATTGAATTCGCTCGTAAAGTCCGGCGTCTTTTTGAGAAACAGCAGACCGTTAGACGATATCAAAAGTCCCCGACTGAAGGCGTGGTCTTTGACATCAATGCGATCTTAAAGATGCTCCCGCATCGTTATCCGTTCTTGATGGTAGATAGAATAACGGACTACGATCCGGATGCAAACCGAATCGTCGGAATCAAGAATGTTACCTTTAACGAGCCGCAATTCACCGGACACTTCCCAGATAGGCCGATCTTTCCGGGTGTGCTGATAATGGAGGCGATGGCTCAGACAGGTTGCTTACTGCTGATGTCAAAGGGAGTGGATCCCGAATCGAAGCTCGTGTTGTTTACGGGAATGAATAATGTGAAGTTTCGTAAAGAAGTTATTCCCGGAGATCAACTCGTGATGGAACTGACGATGACACAGTTCCGATTTAACATTTGTCACTTGGTGGGTAAGGCATTTGTAGGCGGTCAGCTTGTGGCATCCGCCGAACTCTCCGCTGCCGTGGTCAATAGAGAGGTCGCAACATGATCCATGCTACTGCGGTTGTTTCAAAAAAGGCACACATCGAATCAGACGTTACTATCGGCCCATTCTGCGTGGTTGAGGATGACGTTGTGATTGGATCTGGAACCACGCTATTGAGTCATGTGGTTGTTTTGAACGGGGCTCGCATCGGCAATAATGTTCTCATTCATCCCAATGCAGTGATCGCAGGGGCTCCGCAAGACCTGAAGTATAAGAATGAACCTACTCTTGCATTCATCGGAGACCGCACGGTCATACGGGAATGTGTAACGGTAAGCAGGGGGACAGTATCGAGCGGTAAGGCCATGGTGGGGAGCGATTGCTTGCTTATGGCATACTCACACGTAGCTCATGACTGCGTTGTTGGAGACCATGTGATCATGGCAAACGCTGTGCAGCTTGGTGGGCATGTTGAGGTTGGTGATTGGGCAATCATCGGTGGCGTTACCGGAGTGCACCAATTCTGTCGCATTGGGTCGCACACGATGATCGGCGCACTGTCGAAGGTGTTTAAGGACGTTCCTCCATTCACATTGTGTGGTAAGGATCCCCTTGCTGTTGAAGGCATCAATAGTATAGGATTGAGCAGACGGGGCTTTACATCGGAGTCTATTTCTGCTATCGATGATTTTTATCGCGTTTTACTCCGATCAGGGTTCAACACCACTGATGGTATTGCGAAGTACGAAGAGACGAACGATCTGATTGACCCCAACGTTGCAGCCTGTATTGCATTCATTCGCAGCTCAAAACGCGGGATCTATAGAGGCTCCGCAATACGGTCGTGATACGATTTCAACTTTGTTTGTACGTGCTATGTGTGATGTTCACTGTACATGCACTGGCGGTTGATGACAGACCTTTCCCGGCACCGATCGCCAACCCGCTTGAGGCGCGCATTGGCTTGATCGTACAACCTGCAGTGAAGCGCTTGCGACTCGACATCGGTGCGTCAGTCGATATTGATGAGCTCTTTCGTGACAGTACGCGTGGGTGGATGCGACTCGGTGCCGACTTCATGACCTACACACGGCTGCGTTCCGACGGTAACTTTAAGTTCCCGGTTGAAACCAGCGATTATTACTTTGGTGTGAACGCAACGTGGCAAGCGCCACAAAGCCCCCTCCAGATACGCTTGCGTATTGCTCACATCTCTTCACACTTGGTAGATGGATCAGCCGACGCAAATGGTACGTTCGTTGAACGCAAACCATTTGTCTACTCGAGGGAGTTTGCAGAACTCCTCGTTGGCTGGACGTTTGGGGCACTCCGACCATATGCAGGTGTCACCTATGTATGGGCTCGACAGCCTCACACACCGGACCCGTTCATTCCTCAGGCCGGAATTGACATACGCCTTCCCTTGAGCAAGTCATTCCAATTGAGAGGGGGCTACGATTGGAAACTCATAGGGATCAGTGGTACATATGTAACCGCTCAGGCCGCACAACTCGGCGTTTTTGCCGAATTGTGGGACGGTAGGGGGCTGATGCTCTCTGCATATGGTTACAATGGACGAAGCATGCACGGCATGTACTTCGACACAGCAGACAGCTACCTCGGTGTTGGCTTCCAGATCGTTTGGTAAGCCACTACCTCAGCACTGCAAATGGCATCACCCGAATACTCCCGTTAGACAGTGAAGTGGTGCGATAGTATTTGATCCCGTGTGAACGGGTGTTCCAGCGGCGAAGTAAGACCCTCATCCCCGGAGTGTTCTTACTTCGCCGCATTTTATTTTGGTCACATCACGGGTCCGGCAATAGGGCCGATCATCCGTGAAAATGGAAACTGTCCCGATGAGTCCAACGAGCCGGTAACCCGCAAATAGATCTGGCCGTTTTTGAAGTCGCCACGAAGCGAGAAAGCAACCGAGCTGGATCCGCTGACGGGGCTTGTCCATTTTATGGATGAGGTGATAGGGCTCTGTCTCCAACTGCCATACGGCTTTGACGAAATCTGTGAAGTCGGTTTACTCTCCGCGTTCGATATTGCTTCAACCTCAGTTATTCTCGACAGCGAATCTCGCATCTTAAAAGGATCCATCGAGATCGTGTATTTCCAAACTTCTGGGCCAACACTATCAACCACGATACTTATCCATTGGTCTGTAAACAAGGTCAAACATAGTCACAGAACGCAGAATCTGCCGTATTTTCGTGGTTTGACCGAAACCGTAAGCCCCTTACACTCCGAAAGAACCATGGGTATTGCATGTGGAATCGTTGGGTTGCCCAATGTTGGTAAATCGACGCTATTTAACGCTCTTACATCGAATGAAGCAGAAGCAGCCAATTATCCTTTCTGTACGATCGACCCTAACGTTGGCATTGTAAGCATTCCGGATCCGCGCTTGGCGAAACTAGCCGTTGCATACGAGACGAAGGAAGTCCCAACGATGGTGGAGTTCGTTGATATCGCCGGACTCGTGAAGGGGGCTTCAAAAGGCGAAGGTCTTGGCAATCAATTCCTGGCCAACATTCGTCAGTGTGACGCCATCGCCCACGTGGTCCGTTGTTTCGAAGATGAAAACGTAGTACACGTTCATGGTGGGGTAGATCCAATCCACGACATTGAGATCATAGAAACAGAGTTGATCTTTAAGGACGTGGAGTCAGTGTCAAAGCGGATGCAAACACTCCACAAGCTTGTGCGTGCGAACGATAAAGACGCAATTGAAGAGCATGCCATGTTTGCTCGCTTAGAAGAGCATCTCGATTCAGGGAAACCGTCAAGAACGTTTGACTGTGATGATAAGGGGCGAGCAGCGATCAAACTCCTTCAGCTTCTTACGGACAAGCCGGTAATGTACATCGCTAACACCAATGAAGAGGGCGTGATCTCCGGCAACCGGTACGTTGATGCAGTAAGGGCACGAGCTTCAGAAGAGGGGGCTGTTGTGGTTCCGATCTGTGCCAAAATTGAGGCCGAACTCTCTCAGTTAGAGCCTGAGGATCGGGAACTATTCTTGGCAGATTTGGGTATGTCTGAGCCAGGGCTGGATCGTGCGATTCGTGAGGCGTACAAACTCCTTGGACTCATCACGTATTTCACTGCAGGCAAGCAGGAATGTAGGGCTTGGACAGTGCGCAGAGGCAGTACAGCTCCACAGGCCGCCGGGGTAATCCACACGGATTTTGAAAAGGGCTTCATTCGCGCCGAGGTGATGTCTTATGGGGATTGGGAGCGTCTTGGCTCTGAACAGGCCGTTAAGGATGCCGGACAGTACAA
>JAPLFN010000131.1 GCA_026390655.1 Candidatus Kapaibacterium sp. | reverse complement strand
TCCTTTTTCACTCGGCTGCTCCGATCATCAAGATCGGCAGACAGAGGCCCCTTACCCCCGAAGATGCCCCGCCTCTTCCGCCGGAACTCAACCCACGGAATGCATCACAGCGCTATGCTACGCTTGACGCTGGCCGGTTCTGGCCGTTCTTCCTTGGTGCATTCTTTGCCACTGGTGCCCCAGCCAGGCGCATTCTTGGTCTCACCGTTGTAAAACTTGTTGTTGGTATCGGTACGCCGCTGATCCTTCACAGGCTTCTCACGTTGTTACCAATGATCAAGGGGGCTACCAGCCTCCCTGTCGGTGCGCTTCTTGTCGCAGTTGCACTGGGGACGGTAGGCATGATCGGCGCGCTCATACAGCAGCACTGGTACTTCAACGCGCTACAAGGCTTTGCGTTGATCATGAACGGGCTTAATGAGCGAGTTGTACAGCATGCACTGAGGCTACGCCGCAGTGCTCGCGCAGGCATGCAGACCGGCGACATGGTAAATCACCTGTCAAGTGATACCGATGCGATCGCAGAGAGCGTGTTTATCATACCAGAATTCACGAACATACTTCTTCAGACAAGTGTTGTGCTTGCTGTTCTATGGTATTTCCTTGGCGTTGCCACGCTGGCAGCGGTGGTAACACTTGTTCTCGTTTCTCCGCTTACAGTTGTTGTTGCCCGTCGTTTTCGGCATCTCGACCATGCGATCATGGAGTTACGTGACGAGCGTGTGACGCTGATGTCTCAGATCCTACAGGGAATTCGCGTCGTAAAGTTCCATGCTTGGGAGAACAGTGTTCGCAACGAGATCTCCGGCGTTCGTTCGGCTGAGATTCACACGAAGATAAAGACCGTTCACTCGGATGCTGTAGGAACTGTTATCTTCATTTCCACAACAACGCTTGTAGCATTTGTTGGTTTTGGTGCCTATGTACTTGGTGGCGGCACACTCACTGCTCCACTGGTCTTCGCCTGCCTTGCGCTCTTCGCAATGCTCGAAGAGCCATTTGGAATGATCAGTCATTTACTGGCAAATCTCCAACACGCACGTGTAGCCGCCGGTCGACTGCACGCATACTTCAGTGCAGCGGTGCGGCGGGAAGATCTACGCCCCCTATCGGAACCTCTTGAATCGATCGGTCTCGCCTGCTCCAACCTCGTTATGCAATATCCGGATGGAGAATCACCCGCTCTAAAGAATCTCTCGCTCCACGTACCCGCTGGAACGAGCCTTGCGATCATTGGATCTGTGGGTGCAGGTAAGAGTACGCTTCTGCGAACCCTTGTTGGCCTTCATGTTACGAGTAGTGGATACGTCTCGTATCCGGGACTCTCTAACGAAGTGCGTCCACGCTCCGGATACGTCCCACAGGAAGCATTCATAGTAAATGCTACTCTTCGTGAGAACATCGTCTTTGGTGATGATGAAGGGGCTGAACGCCTTGCAAACGTGATCCGTGCCTGTGCACTAGAGCAGGACATTTCGCATATGTCAGGTGGACTTGCCACAGAGATTGGCGAGCGCGGCGTCAATTTGTCCGGAGGACAAAAGCAGCGTGTATCTCTTGCACGTGCTGCGTACCACCGACCGGGAATTGTGTTTCTTGATGATCCCCTGTCTGCTGTAGACTACGAAACCGAGAGTATCCTCGTGGACAGGCTTCTCTTTTCGGAGTGGAAGAGCATCACGCGCATTGTTGTCACGCACCGTTTGGCCCACCTCCATGCTTTTGACCAGATTGTTGTTATGGAGAATGGCGAAATAGTAATGGCCGGATCTTACGATGAGATCATGTCTAACTCAGCTGTTCGCAACCTCGTGGAGTCTGCAGTCTCATCCTCAACACACGAAGAGAATCATACAGGTCACGCTAGTGCTGTAACCCCTATCGCTGCACCGCATGTGATACATGTCGAGGTGCAACACGAATCATCCCGGCAGACTGAAGATGAAGATCGAGCCACTGGTGCTGTAAGATCCGGGGTGTATGTGGACTACGTGCGAGCCATGATCGGCCATAGGAAGTTCATGAGCCCCTTGATCCTCATGGCGCTCATAGGAACAGCCATCGGTATCACGATCTTGCCTATCCTGCAAACGTCATGGCTTGGCTACTGGACGGACACGTTCGGGATCGCTGGCAGGAATACGGGTCATGGACTCTGGAATACGACGGTCAGGTTCCTCAACATTGACGTAACAGCCGCAACAACAGCTATCATCGCCTACGGAATACTAGGCGTTGTCGTACTTACGGGATGGTATGGTGAACGATTGCTGTGGCTCTACCGAGCTGCAGCGGCAGGCCGCGTGATCCACGACCAAGCTTTAGTTGGTGTTCTTGCAGCACCCTTGCGATTCTTTGACAGTACGCCGATGGGACGCATTCTCAATCGCTTCGCGAGGGATGTTGAGTCTGTTGATGACCGTCTGTCGTGGAATTTTGAACAGTCGTTTAAGTCACTTGCTCAAACGATCGGAGCACTCGTTCTGATCTTAACCGTTATGCCCATCATCATTGTGGTGATCGTGCCTGTACTGTTCTTGTACTATCGTCTTCAGCGTGACTACCGCAGAAGTGCGCGCGAGGCGAAACGACTTGAATCCATCGCCCGCTCTCCGCGCTATGCTCACTTCAAGGAGCTTGTAACGGGGCTTGATGTTATTCACGGCTTTGGTCGCGAGTCACACTTCATAGAAACATTTCATGACATTCTCTTAAAGTACCAACAAGCCTTCTGGTGCAGCATCATGCTCAACAGATGGTTCAGCTCCAGAGTCCCGCTTGTTAGTGGACTTGTTGGTCTAGCCACGAGCATGATGATCGTTGTCCTTGCCTGGCAAGGAAGCATTTCGTCAGGAGTTGCGGGCTTAGTTCTTACGTATGCCTTGAGCTTCTGGATGAGTTTGAATTGGGCTGTTCGCTCGTTCAGCGAAGTTGAGTCGCAGATGACATCGGTAGAGCGTCTGCGGCACTACGCATCACTGGAGCCAGAGCCGTCAACAACGTCCGCCGATGCTCTCAGCGATAACGTCTTGTGGCCCACTGAAGGGGCACTTGAGGTCAGGAATCTCTGCGTCCGCTATGCAGCGCACCTTCCTCGAGTTCTTCATGACGTGAGTTTTACTATCACGCCTCGAATGAAAGTCGGCATCATCGGGCGGACCGGGTCAGGAAAGAGCACGTTGTTTCAAACCATTTTTCGGTTCATCGAACCGGAGTCCGGTCAGATTCTGATCGATGGGGTGGACATCACGTGCGTGCCGTTGCAGCGACTTCGCAGGAATGTCGCGATTATCCCGCAGGACCCAACGTTATTCATTGGAAGCATTCGGAGCAACCTCGATCGTTTCTCTGAATGTTCAGACACTGACGTATGGGATGCACTGAGGCGAGTTCAGCTACTGGATCACGTGCGCTCATTGCCGGACGGACTTCAGTCCTCTGTTCTTGAGGGTGGTGTGAACTTCTCCCAAGGGCAACGGCAGTTACTCTGTCTTGCGCGCGCTATCCTTACTCGTGCTCGCATCATCGTCCTTGATGAAGCAACGGCGAGCGTGGATCTGGCAACGGATGCGGTGATTCAGCGCACGATACGAGAGGAGTTCGTCAATGTAACCGTATTGGTCATTGCCCATCGTCTCGACACCGTTGCCGATGCAGACATGCGCGTTGAACTTGCACAAGGGCGTGTGGTGAGTATCACCAAACGTTGATCTCACGTTCGAGAGCAACGCCAAACCGCTCTTGTACGCTCTGCTGAATGCGTGTAGAAAGGTCAAGGATCTGCTGTCCCGTTGCATTGCCATGGTTAACGAGTACCAGTGCCTGCTTGTCATGAACGCCGGCATCCCCCTCTCGATGCCCCTTCCAACCACACTGATCGATCATCCAGGCGGCAGCCAGCTTGTACGTTCCATCAGGCTGTGGGTATGAGGCCAGTGTGGGGTTCTCTTCATGTAATCGTGCAAATGTTTGGCCATCAACAATAGGATTCTTGAAGAACGACCCTGCGTTGCCGATTACATTTGGGTCAGGGAGTTTACGAGATCGGATTGCCACTACGGAATCGAAGATGTCTTTGACGTGCGGTTGTGTGCAGCCGCGTGCCACGAGTTCATCAACAACATCTCGATACGTTGCGTGAACGGTGGGATTCGTTGAGAGCCGATACGTCACCGACGTAATGATCATCCGGTTACAATACTCGTGCTTGAATATGCTCTCACGATAGCCAAAGTTGCATTCGTCCTTTGTTATAATGATCGTCGCACCAGACAGAACATCAAGTGCTTCGAGCTCAACAAAGCACGACGATTGCTCAATGCCATATGCCCCAATATTCTGCAAGGGTGCAGCGCCTACAGTGCCAGGAATGAGAGCAAGGTTTTCCAATCCGCCCCAATCATGCTCAACGGTCCAGGTGACAACGCTGTGCCACTCTTCGCCAGCCCCGCATCGTATCGTTACCACATCGCCTTCCACAGCCGAAGATCGCTCCAACAAACACGCACGTATGACAAGGCCATGTACGTTGCCACTCACAAGGATATTACTTCCCCCGCCCAACACGTGAAAGTCCACGCCGTTTGTGCGCGCCCACGCAACAGCCTCACGAAGTTTGTCCACTGAATCAACTTCAACATAGGACTCGGCAATGGCGTGGATACCAAATGCCGTTACAGGTGCCAGATCTACGTTGTGGTGTACAAACATTCAGGTCAATGTTGAACGAGGATTGGAAGAGCGCCGGTTAGGCCACCTGATGTCATTATCGCCGTATATCGACCATTCGCAAGTGAACCGACGTTGATCCTAGAAGCGCCTTGATCCACCATGACGGTCATCACCGTGGAGCCAAGTGCATCCACAATGCGCACACTCGTGGATGAATGAACACCACCTACAGTGATTGTGCTTGAGGCCGGCGTTGGAGATATGGAATAATCGTCAACAACCGTCTCTTCAACGTCCGTTGCGCCAAGCTCCCAGCGATACGTGAGCCCCTTTTTGATCGCCGCATTTGATTTCATCGAAACGAGCGAGTAGCCCCCTGGAACATAGACTGCACGCACGTCCTCCAGATCATCTTCAGCCAATGACAAAAGGAGTTGATTGTCAAGAATATCGTTTCCTCGAAGTCCGATCTCTGCTTGTAACTGTTCCGTCACGTCTGCCGGCGCATCGTAGACAAAGTCAATTTGACCATTCTCATATAGATGCAGCTGAAATGAAAACCGCCCAACGTCCTTCGCCTGGCCAGTGTTCCAATTATAGAATCGAACCATGAAGTTGCGCCACTCTACCTTCACAACTCTGTTTGGAACGCTGCCTTCCGCAACCCAGCTGATACGCCATGGCGATGGAGCATTTGTATCAGGATGCAGTTCGCAGGCGAAAGGCGATATGATCAACATTGCTTCGTCGTAACTGTCGATCGGAGTGGTTTCATTGGAATTGAAAGCGATACCACCGAATGAAACGAACCCGTTTCTCGTAATGAACATCGACGTCAATTCGCGACCAAGGATCGAAATCGTATATGGAAGGGGCACCTTGGCAGTTCGTGGCGTTGCAAGTGATGGATCGCGAATGATGATCGGATCGACAAGATCTGAATAACTCGTAACTAGCGTCGTCATCGAGTATGACCTTGCCAGTAATGGCTTCCGACGGGGTTGCTGCACATAGAGGCCAGCATAGACCGAGTACATTGGATACAGGAACGTATTCTCTACATAGGGGGCGGATGCGTTTGTATCCAACAGCGGCTGGACACGGTAGTATGCTTCCGCAGGAAGGCTGTCGATCACAAGTACCCCATCCTCCGGGATGGTTCCGGTTGAAACCACCTTACCAGACTGAATCTCCGTAGCAACATATGGCATTCCCGATGTGAGTGTATATCGAGGGGGCGTCACCGACCCGTCTCTATTGCCGACTCCAAGTGCTACGGAAGACGTCAGCTTTGGCAGCGTTGACGAAGAGCCAAAGCGGACAGTTCGAAGTTCTTCAGACACAACGAGATCTACAACAATCTTATTTGGTGTGAAGTGTCGGCCCAAAGCCGCAGGCACAACTACGTATCGCCCAATTGGCATGGCGCGTACGACGCGGATGGCCGTATCGCCAGGAGTACTCACGGGCAATTGAGTAGTGGTCAGAAGCTCCGGAATCTGCTCGCTGTACAAGTTCAGAGTAACGGGTGTTGTGTCACCGTCATTAGCAATGATGAGTTCAACAGCCTGCCCCTTAACAAGCTTGAGATCATACTTCGTTACAGTGTCTGCCACCATCACGCCGTTCGATCGAGCTTGATCAGAAGATATGAGTGGAAACGAGACGAACGGTGGTGCTATTATCAATTCATAAAGACCGAGACCTAGCTGAGAGAACGAATATGAGCCATCAGCGGCAGTAACAGCAACCGTGTCACCTCCAGGTGAAAGTGTCTGCCGGTATACATCATCTACAACCGGACGTATCGTCAAGGACACACCGGCCAACGGTGTCTGAGTAATGGCGTCGAGCGCTCGCCCTATAAGTCTATTCGTCCTTGGTCTGGGGGCGTTGCCTATGCACGCAGCACTCCGTATATAGGACTTCATCACGTTGCGGTGAAGTGGATGAAATTCCAATGTCATCACAGCGCCATTTGGAATCTGTTGATGGCAGTATGACATGATCGTTCCACGCGTAGGCCCGGTCAAATCGTACGGTACACATGGTCCCGACTCAGATTGCACGCAACTATCTAGCGGCCCTTTCGGCCAGTAGCAACTCTGTGTGTGGATGCCTCCGCAAATGTGACCTACCTCATGTGTCATCATACCCACATCCCACGACCATGTTGGGTAGGTAGAGATCTTTCTCACCACGTCGCCGGCGCAGTAGCTACCGTCTTCTTGACAAATTCCGCCAATCGTTTTCGCGATCCCACCCTGACCGCCGCGAGACGTCATAAAGATCGCAAGGTCACGAGGAACATTGGCCATGTTGGCACGATACTCATCAACAAACGTACCGAGCAGTCCGAACACATCGAGATTATCGTCATACGGGTCGGCAGCGGTCTCCCATACACGCACATTGGTGATCACGAATCTCACTGATAGTTCACGTTCATACACTGTGCTCATTGCCGCGATCAATTGGGTGATATACGTTGTTGTCATCACCTTGGTGCCGAAGCCCTGAAAGAGATCATAGTCTGCTTCAACCGCTACTTCAACAGTCAACGTATCACTTGCCTGCGTTCCCTCGGCCGTCTTATGAACACGTGGGGCTTCGTCAATCAACGCTTTGAGCTCTCTAGATAGCTTATCAATTGGTGTGGCACAAGAGTACGGGGCGTCATGGTCCCTCATGACAACGTATTCGTCGTCGTTGTCGCTACGTTTCCTTCCTAAAAGATATCGACCGCTGGCATTGTCAATGATCCCCGATGCATCTCCCATGGAATTGAGAGTCATCACAACCATTCCCCCACCGGGAAGCGCCGCTCTATACCACGCAAGAGATTCCCCAAGCGACGAATGAACCGGGCCGTTCTCGGTCATAACCGTTAAACGCGATGCCGCATTTGTAACGGTAAAGCGCGTAAGTATCAATGACAGATCCGTTCCGTCGGGCATTGGGATCGACATACCCACGCGCTCGTCTCGCACTCGTACAATATCGCGCACTACCTCTGGTTTGATCACGATCTGTACACTTTGAGATGTCTCGCCCTTAGCAGTACCTGTGGTCCGTTGAAACACATTGCGCGTATTTTGTGCCGCACCTACTGTTGCAAAGCTCACAAATACAAGAATCACTACGAGATAACGAGACATCGTTCTGGCCTGGAAAGTGTGAATTCAGTCTGAAGACATCTCTTCGTGGAATTGGTTACCAAATCACTAGACACTGGGACCGAGCATATCTTCTGGTCGAACCCAGAGGTCGAATTGCTCTTCAGTCAGAAGGCCGGAGGCAAGAGCCTCGTGCTTCAACGTCGTCCCGTTCGTATGCGCTGTCTTTGCGATCTTCGCCGCGTTATCATATCCGATATGCGTATTCAAGGCCGTCACAAGCATGAGCGAGTTCTGATTGTAGTGCCGAAGGCGGTCAATGTTGGGAACAATGCCAACAGCACAATGAATGTTGAACATCGTACACGTGTCAGCAAGCAAACGAACGCTCTGCAACACATTGTGGATGATAAGGGGCTTAAACACATTGAGCTCAAAGTTGCCCGAGGCACCTCCGATGTTGATCGCAACGTCATTTCCGAACACTTGCGCAGCCACCATCGTCATCGCCTCGCTCTGTGTCGGATTTACCTTCCCGGGCATGATCGAAGATCCGGGCTCATTCTCCGGGATTGATATCTCACCGAGTCCGCAACGAGGGCCAGATGACATCCACCGAATGTCGTTAGCGATCTTCATACACGTTGCCGCAAGCGTCTTGAGAGCCCCGTGAAGAAACACGAGGGCATCATGTGCGGCCAGTGCTTCAAACTTATTCGGCGCCGTAACAAAAGATAGATGTGTGAGTTCAGCAATTTTCGCTGCGGAGCGAACAGCGAACTCCGGATGGGTGTTGAGGCCGGTACCAACAGCCGTTCCACCAAGAGCAAGTTCATAGACGCCACCAAGACCCTGCTCGATACGAACAATGCTGTTTGTGAGAGCCTGTACATATCCGGAGAATTCTTGACCCAGGGTGATCGGCGTAGCGTCCATAAGGTGCGTTCGACCGCTCTTTATGATGTTCGCAAACTCCTTGGCTTTAGCATCTAACGTATCACGAAGCGCAGTGACCGCCGGTATCAGTCGTTGGGTTACCGAGATCGCTGCTGCGATGTGCATTGCCGTCGGGAACGTATCGTTGGAGCTCTGGGATTTATTAACATCGTCGTTTGGATGGATCGGCTTCTTGGAACCTAGCGCGCCCCCTGCAATCTCAATGGCTCTGTTAGCGATCACTTCATTGACGTTCATGTTGGTCTGTGTACCAGACCCCGTTTGCCATACGCTGAGAGGGAAATGATCGAACAGTTTTCCGTCTATCACTTCATCACACGCACGAACGATCAGGTCCCGCTTGTCACCCGCAAGCACGCCAAGGTCCGCATTAACCATCGCCGCAGCCTTCTTAAGGATTGCCATCCCTACGATGACCTCGTGAGGCATACGTTCTTCGCCAATGGCGAAGTGAATAAGAGAGCGGGCTGTTTGGGCCCCGTAGTAGGCGGTAGAGGGAACCTCGATCTCGCCCATAGTGTCACGTTCAATGCGCATGGTCTTCTTACTGTTCTCTCGATGGATATAAATGCAGTATTGTTGCAGTTGCCCTAAAAATACCTCAATACCTTGATTCCCTGACCATGCGCTATACCCTTGTTTCCATCGTTCTGGTACTCGCTGCTTTATCCGCCAGGGCTCAGCCCGTGCCAACGTTGATGAAGAACGACCCGGCACACGTGAGATTCTACACTTTTCCCAATGGGCTGCGCCTCTATGTGAGCGTAGACAAGGTGAAGCCACGCATTCAGAGCATCATAGCCGTCCACGCGGGCAGCAAGAATGACCCTTCTGATGCAACGGGGCTGGCACACTACCTTGAGCATATGTTGTTCAAGGGTACCAACGTATTCGGCACTGTGGATGCGAACAAAGAGCTTCCGATGATCGCTCAAATAGAATCGCTCTATGAACAATACCGCGCAACAACGGATAAGGCGCAGCGTAGCGCACTCTATCATAAGATCGACTCTGTCTCCGGAGTTGCTGCAACCCTTGCCATTCCGAACGAATACGACAAGATGTGTCAGGCACTCGGCTGTGAAGGAACGAATGCGTTCACGAGCACAGACATCACTGCCTATGTGAACGACATTCCTGCCAACCAGCTCAAGACCTATTTTGCCATGGAAGCAGAGCGCTTCCGCGCTCCCGTACTGCGGTTGTTTCATACCGAGCTCGAAGCAGTGTATGAAGAGAAGAACATTTCGCTTGACGAAGACTATTCGCTCGTGAATGACACGCTGATGGCCGCCCTCTTCTCTAATCATCCGTATGGGACTCAGAGTACGCTCGGTACTACCCAACATCTCAAAAACCCATCGATGAAACGAATTCGGGAGTACTTTACAAAGTACTATCAACCATCGAACATGGTGATAATCCTTGCGGGCGACCTTGATCCACAGCTCGCTGCACAGATCGTTGGACAAACGTTTGGCGCAATGCCGTCAACACCTGCCCCCTCGTTCAACAGCCCAACCGTGCCGCCGTTGAAGCAAGATGTTGTGAAGACGGTTGTTGGCCCCGATGCGGAGTGGCTTGTGCTGGGATATGCCTGGCCTGGCGCTAAGCATCCCGACATTCCGGCACTTCGCATGGTTGACATGCTGCTCTCCAACAGCAAGGTCGGCTTCATTGATCTCAATCTCCGTCAGAGTCAGAAGGTTCTTGGGGCTAGTTCAACGCAGAGACTTTTAGCTGACTACGGATACAACGAGCTCACCGGTCGTGCCCTACCAGGACAAACGTTGGAGGAGGTGCGCGCACTCCTCATCGAACAGATCGATCATGTTAAGAATGGTGACTTCGAGGACTGGATGCTTCAGGCCAACGTTCGTGAAATGAGAAAAGAGCGTTTAGAGCAGCTTCAATCACATACCGGCAAGGCCTTCTACATCCTAGAATCACTTTCCCTGGACATGGGGTACGGCCAGTATATCGTGGACCTCGACGAGATGGCAAAAGTGACGAAGGATGATGTTGTTCGTGTCGCGAACACCTATTACCGTCACGGCGTAACGATCTATAAGCGCACTGGCGAACGCACGGACATTGAAAAGGTTGACAAACCGGCCATTACTGCTGTCACCCTTAACCGCGATACGTCAACAACATTTGCAAGGAGCATCACGAATGCTACAACAAGCCCAATTGAACCTGTGTTTCTCGACTACGACCGCGACATTCAACGCGCAAACGTACGGAAGGACATCCCGCTCTTGGCGATACGCAATACTGAGAATGATCTCTATGATCTGACGATTCTTATCAAAAACGGCTCGGTGAACGACCGGTTCCTAAGCTTCGCGCTTGGATATTTACGATTCCTTGCAACCTCAAAAATGAGCAACACGAAGTTGCTTCAGGAGCAGTTCCGACTTGGTATGACGTTCGGCCCAGCGTGTTCTGATCGAGACGCGTTCATAACCATGCGCGGTCTTGGCGAGTCATTCGAAGAAAGTCTACAGTTGATGGAATCAATCCTAACAGACTGCGTGGGTGACGAAGTTGCTTTGAAAGCATACAAGGAGCGAACAAAAAAGAGTAGGAAGAATGCTCTAAAAGACAAGAACACCATCCTCTATCGTGGTTTGATGCCGTATGCAATGTATGGTGCAAACAACTCCACGATGAATTCTTTGACTGATGCGGAGATCGATGGCGTAACAATGGATGAATGTGTAGGCCGCATCAAAGACTTTCTCTCGTGGCCGCACGAGATTCTCTACTTTGGTCCTCAATCCGCTGAGGAAGTAGCCGACATCATACGACGAAATCATAAAGCACCGGCGATGCTCCACGCCGCCCCTTCACTCCCAGTGTGGAAGGCACTGCCTCTGGACAAACCGGAGGTGATCATTGTAGACCAAGACATGGTACAAGCAGAGATCTATATGTTCGGCAGATCACTTCCGAAATACGATACGACGTACTCCACCGTTTCTCGACTCTTTGGCTCATACTTTGACGGCGGTATGGGTACGATTGTTTTTCAGACGCTCCGCGAGTCTAAGGCTCTTGCCTACAGCACCGGGTCGTATCTGCAAGGCCCCTCTGACACCACTGAACCCTATGTAATGACGGGCTTTATTGGCACTCAAGCAGACAAGTTGATAGAAGCCATTGATGGTCTCCGCGACCTTTTACACACTCTGCCAGAGATACCATCAACCCTTGAGAATGCGCGCGCATCTGTTAAGCAAAGTATCGCCTCAGAGCGCATCGTCCGAGACGACATTCTCTGGAACTACGTTGGCGCCAGACGGTTTGGTCGGAAGGACGATGACCGCAAGAATGTCTATGCAAACATCGACGCATGCACGATGCAGGACCTGCAGACATTCTATGCTAAGGCCGTAATGGATCGGTGCAAAGTAATTGCCATCCTTGCGGATGTTGAGAAGATCGACATGAAGGCATTGGAGAAATATGGCAATGTCCGTGTGGTCAGGAAATCGGAATTGTTTCCGTACAGCGAGTAACCCTACCGTACCAGCACGCCCTGCAGTCGCAGAATCTCGGTGATTGCTAGACGTTTTTCATATTCTAACCGGGCAACACTCTGACCGTTCTCTAAGAGCGAGAGGAGCGATTGGCGTACCTCGAGCGCTGTGACGGTTCCAATGCGCAACTTTTCAACGGCAACGCTGGCATTCTTTTGCGCCGCAATAAGCGTCTGACGCTGGATAACGAGCAACTCTTCAATGCCGCGATAGGTTCGCAGAACACGATCCGCTTGCCCCCTTAGATCATTCTTGATAGCATCGATGGAGATACGCGCGCGGTCTTCGTCGATTCGTGCAAGTTCTCGGTCATACGCATCGCTCATACCGTTGAAGATGTTCCATTGAAATGTTACTCCGAAGTATGCACCATTGGAGCGATTTTCGAGAAGAAAGCCTGCTTGCGATGTATTGCGAGTGACCTGATAGGCACCTAGTACGCCGAACTTGGGATAGAAGGTGGAGGAGATCTCCGATACATGTGCAGAAGCGGATGCAAGTGCATACCGTGCAGCCAATACGTCGGGATTTGTTGCATCGATGGAAGCATACACTTCTTCACGCGATGGCACGGAAGGCATAGGCATCGCACCACCAACATCGAAGGGCGTTTCTGCTTGGCGACCCAACAAGGTGTTCAGGGTTGTTTTCGCATTCTCGTATTCGATGCGTGTGCGGACAACAACGGATTGAGCGTTGTTTCTATCGATCTCTGCCTGACCACGCTCCACGCCACTAATGGAACCGGCATCATAGCGATTCTTTTCAATGACGTATCGTTCAATAGCAAGTTTATAGGCAGAGTCGGCCGTTACAAGGAACTGTTTATTGGCAACGATCGCGCTGTAGGCAGTTATCACGTCTGCAACAATGAAGGCCATCTTACTCTGGACGATGGAGAGGCCGCGCTTCTCCGTTGCGTTCAAACGATCACTCTGCGCAAACATCTTGAGTCCATCAAACACGGTCCAATTCACAATGGCCGCCACGTTCATGTTCGAATACCCTGCTGCGTCGCGCGAGATAGTGCTGCCACTCGATAACACCTGTGTGAGGGCATTGGATCCGTTCGCATACGCCCCGGCAACACCAAGTGTTGGGAGGAAGCCCGTGATGGATTGTTTCCCTGTTGTTCGTGCCGTCAATGAGTCTTGACGAACTAATGCCACGTTATAACTCTTCATCAGTGCAATGCCGATGGCTTCATCAAGTGTAAGGGGCTGAGCACTTGCTTGAAATGACGGAATGACGGAAATGACGGCAATGACACCTATGACTTTAATGACGGGTGCGACGTTGGTACGTTTGATGCGGGAGAAGACAACGTAGAGGGCGGGGATGATGTAGAGGGTAAGGAATGTTGCAAGGAACATGCCTCCAACAACCACAACGCCCATGCCTACCCTACTCTCCGATGCCGCACCAAGAGAGAAGGCGATCGGAACGGAGCCCAGGATGGTTGCAAGAGACGTCATGAGGATAGGACGGAAACGTAAGGCCGCTGCTTCGAGCGCTGCCTCGCGCCACGGCAGTCCGTCTGCCCTGCGTTGGTTTGCAAACTCCACGATGAGGATGCCGTTTTTTGTCACAAGTCCAATGAGAACGATACCACCGATCTGCGAGAAGATGTTCAGTGTATCACCCGTGATCCACAACGACAACACTGCGCCGGAGAGGGCAAGGGGCACCGTGAGCATGATGATTATAGGATCTACCCAACTTTCGAACTGCGCTGCGAGAATGAGGTAGACAAGAACAAGTGCGAGCATGAAGGCAAAGAGGAGACTCGATGAGCTTTCTGCGAAGTCGCGCGAGGCACCGGTGAGCGACGTGCCGAAGCGTGCGTCAAGCGTCTCCTTGGCAATAACGTCCATGGCAGCGATACCATCGGCAATGGTCTTCCCCGGCGCAAGTCCGGCACTTACTGTTGCACTTGCAGAACGGTTGTTACGATAGAGCTGTGGTGGAATGCTCTGTTCGCGCAACAATACGAGATCTGCTAACGGAACCAACTCGCCCCCTGACGTACGAACCTGCACCATACGCAAGGCGTCGGGTGTACTTCGAGAAGCGCGTTCTAACTCACCGATGATCTGGTATTGTTTTCCGTCACGAATGAGATAGCCGAACCGTTGACCGGAGAAACCTGATTGCAAAGCACTGGCAATGTCGATCACGCTCACGCCAAGCTCACGTGCACGCGCTCGATCGATCTCAATGGCAACCTCGGGTTTGGTGAACTTGAGATTCACATCAACCACAGAGAACGTTGGGTCCTTGGATGCACGATCGAGGAAGGCCGGGAGAACTTCTCGTAGCTCTTCCAGCTCCGCTGCTTGGAGAACGTATTGTACGGGCAGTCCGGCACGACCTCCCGAAGAGATCGTCTGCTCCTGAATCACAACCGAACGAACCTCCGTTACATCACGCAGGACCTTGGTGAGGTTGGCGGCGATCGCCATCTGTGAACGTTTGCGCTGATCGGCTTCGATGAGGAAGATCCGTGCAAAGGCCGAATTGCTGCCACCGGAGAAGAACGACGGAGAAGTGACGGTGAGCAAGAACTTCCGTTCGGGGATCAGCTGCGTCAATCGTTGTTGCATAGAATCAACAATGATGTTCATTCTGTCAAACGTGGTTCCCTCAGGCGCCGTCATGTTCATCGTGATCTGACCGCGGTCCTCCAATGGCGCAAGCTCTGTCTTGAGTGTCCCACCAATGAGGACAATACTCGCTGCCGACACGATAACAGCCGCAATGGCGATAAGGGGGCTATCCACTACCACTTGCACGGTCCGCGCATAGACGTTGGTCATCCACGTGAACACCGGCTCTGTAAGACGTACCATGAGATTTGCATGCTCTTCCTTATGCAGAAGCCGCGTGCTCATCATCGGTGTGAGCGTGAGTGATACGATGGCCGAGATCACAACGGATGAGGCAACAACGAGTCCGAACTCACGGAACAATGCGCCCGTAATACCCGAGAGGAAGATCACGGGAAGAAAGACAACGGCCAACGTGATCGTTGTCGAGATAATGGCAAAGGTGATCTCCGTTGACCCCTTTTCCCCGGCCTCTCGGGCATTCTCACCATTCTCAATGCGCTTGTAGATATTCTCCATCATCACGATGGCATCATCCACAACAAGCCCCGTTGCAAGAACAATACCAAGCAACGTGAGAAGATTGATGGAGAAACCAAAGACCCAAAGGAAGAAGAACGACGATACCAAGGACACCGGAATGGCAACAACGGGAATGATCGTTGCTCGCCATGATCGAAGGAAGAGGAAGATGATCAACACAACCAACGAGAAGGCGATAACGATGGTTTCTTCTACCTCGCTGATGGCTGTGCGTATGAACGTAGTGTTGTCGAACGCAATCTGTAGTGTGAGGTCCTTTGGCGCGAAGGAGCGAAGGGCTTCGTACCGACGATAGAACTCATCCACGATCTCGATCTGATTTGCGCCGGGCTGGGGTGACACGGCAAGACCGACCATCGGCACTCCGTCACGACGCAACAATGTGCGTTCGTTCTCTGCTCCGAGGTAGACGCGTGCCACATCAGAGAGATGTACTACGCCACTTTCGTCCGAACGAACAATGAGGTTCTCAAAATCTTCCAGTGTGGAGAGTCGGCCAACCGTGCGCAGTGACAGCTCTGTTGCATCACCTTCGAGACGTCCGGCAGGTAGCTCAACATTCTCGCGCTGCATGGCCAATCGCACATCGTTGGACGTGAGGTCATAGCCCGCAAGCTTCTCCGGGTCCATCACGATGCGCATAGCATATCTACGTTCACCCCAGATGGTGATGTTCCCAACACCCGTGATCGTTTGTATTCGTTCCTTGAGAACATTGGCTGCGTAGTCGCTCAGTTCCGGCAGCGTGCGTTTGGTGCTTTGTACCGTCATCACAATGATGGCCTGACTATTCGCATCGGCCTTGGCTACAACCGGCGGATCAACATCCGCCGGAAGTTGACGCTTTGCGCGTTCCACGCGATCGCGTACATCATTCGCTGCTTGCTCAAGGTCTCTGCCGAGCTCAAACTCCACCGTGATTGTAGATCTCCCATCGGCACTTGTTGATGTAAGCGATCTGATACCATCGATCCCGTTGATTGACTCTTCAAGGGGCTCCGTGATCTGTGATTCAACAACGTCGGCATTGGCACCGATATAGGTTGTAGTAACAGTGATGTTTGGCGGATCCACATCTGGGAACTGACGGATACCAAGGAACGAGGCACCCACAAGTCCCATGAGGATAAAGATCAAGCTGATGACGATGGCTGTAACCGGACGTCGGATGGAGAGGACGCTGATATTCATCGAAGCGTCACCTTCACCGGTTTGCCATCCTTCACAAAGAGAATGCCACTCATCACGATGGTATCTCCGTTGCGGAGTCCGCTCTCAACCACCACAGAACCGGCCGTGCGGCTTCCAAGCTTCACGAGAACGGAGCGAGCAATTCCCGATTCAACGCGGAAGACATTTGCCCCCTTCATATCCTGGACCACTGCTTCTGTTGGTACGAGGATGGCATCAGTGCGTTGGGAGAGGCCAAGGATCACGTCGGCGAACATCCCGGCAGTAACACCGCTTGCTCGTTCGATACGCGCACGCACGCGTTGAGTGCGAGACCGCACATCCACCACGGGTTCAATGGCGAGGATCTTGGCCTTCCGCATGGATGTATCCGCGCCGCGCACGCGGAAGGTGATGTGTGCGCCTTGTGTAAGCGATGCGGCATGTGAGGGAAGCAAGAATCGTTTGTGGAGTGATCACCGCACCAACGCTCACATTGCGCAGTCCGACACGTCCGGCGAAGGGGGCTCGCACTTCCGTTTTTGCGATCTGTGCATCGATCTCGGCGATCTCCGCCTTGCGCATGTCTACTTGTGCCACGGCTGATTCATATTCATCGAGTGAGGCGCCATCTACCGAGCGGAGTTTTTCGAGTCGGGCCTTGCGGTTATTATCCAATGAAAGTTGCTGGACCAATTTCTCCCGTCGAGCAACGAGATCTGCATCCGAGAGTTTTACAAGGATCTGTCCGACCGAAACATCAGCCCCTTCCCGAAAACCGATCCGCGTGATCCGTCCGGCAACCTCTGCGCGGAGTTCCACCGACTGATCGGCAACGATGGAGCCGGTAAGGGTTACAGACTCCGTGAACGGCTGCTGCAGAACAACAGAGGCCACTACCGCAGACGGCTTGTCCTTTGGGGGACCACTTGAAGGCGTAGAGACCACGTTCTTCGGTCGAGTAGAGAAGTACCATGCACCAACTCCTGCAGTCAGCAGGAGGACGATGACCAGTGAAATGTGGCGTAGTTTCATAGGTACAAAGTTCGACATTCGTATCCCAAGATTGACATTGGCGTGAGAACCCTAAATTGCCTCCTCACTCGTCATATCCTGTCCTCACTCATTCGGACACACCATGAAACATCTTCTTCTAGCCTTCCTTCTTGCTCCAAGCATGCTTTTTGCAGCCGAGCAGACCATCACACTAAAGGTTGCAGGTAACTGTGGTTCGTGCAAAAAGCGCATCGTAAAAGCAGCTGAAGCCGTCCCAAGCGTCGACGACGCCGCGTGGGATAAAAAGACCAAGGTCTTTACCGCTACGTACGACGATGCAAAAACCACACCTGACGCCATTAAGAAGGCCATCCTTGCTGCCGGATATGACGTTGAAGGGGCTACTGCCGACCAAACGGCGTACAGCAAGCTTCCGGACTGCTGCAAGTACAAGGACCGGACGCACGAGTAACGAATTCGGAAATCTCTCCCGGCACCAAAGGTGCCGGGAGAGAGATGGAACGTATTGCGTATTTTTGTGGTTCTGGACGTAATTCCTCCTATAACCACAAGCCCCTTCCCCTATGCATCGCGACGTGTTTGAACAGCGCCATCACGGACTTTCCAACGCAGATATCAAGGCAATGCTGACTGCAGTGAATGCTGCAAGTATTGACCAACTCATCGAACAGACGGTACCGGCACAGATCCGACTTCAGAAGCCGCTGGATCTTCCTCTGGCTCTCACGGAATCGGAGATGCTTGCTGAGCTGTCCGGTATTGCCGGAATGAATACGCCCGCACGGTCGTACATCGGCATGGGCTATTACGATACAATCACGCCCCCGGTGATCCTCCGGAACCTCGTTGAGAATCCGGGTTGGTACACGCAGTACACTCCGTACCAAGCAGAGATCGCACAAGGCAGACTAGAAAGTCTTCTGAACTTTCAGACGATGGTTACCGACTTGACAAAGATGGATATCGCCGGCGCCTCGCTCCTCGATGAAGGTACCGCCGCCGCAGAAGCCATGCACATGATGTATGCAGCACGCAGCGCAAAATCGAAAGCTGCCGAGACGATCTTTGTCGACAAGAATGTCTTCCCACAAACTCTCGATGTTATCCGCACTCGCGCACTTCCGCTTGATCTCCATGTAGTTGTTGGCGATTGGAAAACTGTGGAGTTCGATGGCTCGATCTTTGGCGCCTACATTCAGTACCCTGCCGGTGACGGTGAAGTACGCGACTATGCGGCATTCTGCGACCGCGCTCATGAAGGGGGCGCATTGGTTACCGTAGGTACTGATCTGCTTGCTCTTACAATGCTTACACCTCCCGGTGAGTTTGGCGCCGATGTTGCCGTTGGTTCTTCACAACGATTTGGCGTTCCTCTAGGATACGGCGGACCTCACGCAGCGTTTATGGCAACGCGCGAAGCATACAAGCGTCTCATGCCCGGACGCATCATCGGCGTTAGCGTTGATGCCCAAGGCAATATCGCACTGCGCATGGCATTGCAAACACGCGAGCAACATATTCGTCGCGACAAAGCAACGTCAAACATCTGCACCGCACAGGCATTACTTGCAAACGTGGCGGCGATGTACGCAGTCTACCACGGGCCTGTTGGACTCCGCGGTATTGCCGACCGCGTTCACACTCTCACGTCTACTCTAGCAGCCGGCATCACACAACTCGGTTATGAGATGTGTCCATCAACGTGGTTCGATACGCTTTGCATCAAGGCAGATCAAGCAGCCATTCGTGGCGCCTCAGAGCCCCTTGCCGTCAATGTTCGCTATGCGGAAAACGGAACATGCGTGGGCGTGTCCATCGACGAAGCAACAACGGTTGCCGACGTCCAGATACTCTTGAACATCTTCGCCTCAGTAAAGGGGGCTCCGGCACCATCTGCTGATGCTCTTCTGCTGAAGGCTACAAGCGGCATCCCAGCATCGCTTGCGCGGGTCTCGGATTATCTCACTCATCCGGTATTCAATAGCTACCACACAGAACACGAGATACTTCGATACCTGAAGCGTCTGGAGAACAAGGACCTATCTCTTGCCCATTCGATGATCGCTCTTGGCTCTTGTACAATGAAGCTCAACGCAACGTCACAAATGATTCCGATCACGTGGCCGGCGTTCAATCGTGTGCATCCGTTTGCGCCTGTTACACAAACACAAGGCTACATGCGCGTGTTCCGTGAACTCGAAGCGTGGCTTAATGAGATCACTGGCTTTGATGCGTGTTCGCTGCAACCAAATGCCGGTGCTCAGGGTGAGTATGCCGGACTGTTAGCCATTCGTGGCTTCCATCAGTCGCGCAATGATCACCATCGCAATGTGGTACTCATACCATCATCAGCGCACGGAACAAACCCAGCTTCAGCCGTGATGGTCGGCATGAAGGTGATCGTTGTGAAGAGCGACGCTCACGGACACATCGATGTAGCTGATCTTAAGCAACAGGCTGAAGCTAACGCTGCAAACCTCGCAGCGCTCATGGTAACCTATCCGTCAACGCACGGCGTCTTTGAGGAATCCATCAAGGAAATCTGCGCCATTGTGCATCAGTATGGTGGCCGTGTCTACATGGACGGTGCCAACATGAACGCCCAGGTTGGCCTCACGTCACCTCGCACCATCGGTGCAGATGTGTGCCACCTTAATCTGCACAAGACCTTCTGCATTCCACACGGTGGCGGTGGCCCTGGTATGGGGCCCATCTGCTGCACAACAGAGCTAGCCCCCTTCCTACCATCACACTCGGTTATCAATCCGATTGATGAGAAGAACGTGGGTGCCGTAAGTGCTGCTCCATGGGGCTCTGCGTCAATTTTGCTGATCTCATGGGCATACATTCGTTTGATGGGTGGAGATGGTCTCACGAACGCGACGAAGACTGCGATTCTCAACGCGAATTATATCAAGAGCAGACTCGAAGGTGCATACTCCATTCTCTATACCGGCACCAACGGTCGCTGTGCACACGAGATGATCGTTGACCTCAGAGAATTCAAACAGCGTGGTGGTGTTGAAGCAGAGGACGTTGCAAAGCGCATGATGGACTATGGTTTCCATGCTCCAACTCTCAGCTTTCCTGTTGCCGGAACGATCATGATTGAGCCAACGGAGAGTGAGAACAAGGCGGAGCTCGACAGATTCATCGACACGCTTCTGGAGATCCGTAAGGAAGTAGAATCTGTTTGTGACGGCACGAGTGATGCAAAGGACAATCCATTGAAGAACGCGCCGCACACAATGTTTGTGGCAACGTCTGACACGTGGGAACATCCGTATTCGCGTCAGCAAGCTGTATTCCCTCTTCCATGGGTTCGCGATCGCAAGTTCTGGCCCTCCATTGGTCGCGTAGATAATGCACATGGCGATCGTGTTCTTATCTGCACGTGTCCGAGCATAGAGGAGTATGCCTAAGGGTGCCTCGTTGAGCGCCTCGTTGAGCGCCTCTGCGAGCGCCTCTGCGAGCGCCTCGTTGAGCGACTCGTTGAGCGCCTCTGCGAGCGCCTCTGCGAGCACATTAGCATATTAGCACACTAGCATACTTGCTTCCAATCCATTCTTCTCTCGACGACATTCGTGCTGTTTTGCGCGATGGGCTGTCATGCATCCTCGAAGCACCACCAGGGGCTGGTAAGACCACGATCGTTCCCTTGGCTTTGCTCGATGAAGACTGGTGCTCGGGGAAGAAGATCATTGTCCTCGAGCCGCGACGTCTCGCAGCGAAAGCGGCTGCACGACGGATGGCAGTGCTCCTGGGTGAAAAGCCCGGTGAGACTGTTGGCTATCGCATGCGCATGGAAAGTGCCATCGGACCGAAGACCCGTATAGAAGTCGTGACCGAGGGTGTACTCACCCGGCAACTTGCTCGTGATCCCTCACTTGAGGGCGTAGGCATCGTGATCTTCGATGAATTCCACGAACGATCGCTCAACGCGGATACGGGGCTTGCGTTAACGCTCATGTCTCGAGCCTTGTTGCGCCCTGACCTACGTGTGATGGTGATGTCGGCCACACTGCGTTCAATGGATCTCTCGTCAATCCTTCCTGACGCTGGCATGGTAACGAGTAGCGGAAGATCATTCCCGGTTGATGTGCAATGGATGCGCAGCCCGAGTGACAAGCCCGTGCATGAACTCATGGCTGCGGCCATTCGCGACGCAGTCCATGATGGTGAGGGCGATGTGTTATGCTTCTTGCCAGGTCAGGCAGAGATCCGTAGAACACATGAACTTTTACAACGCAACGCTGCATCACTCAACGACGCAGTAGTGCTCGTGCTACATGGCGAACTCTCCGGCGATCAGCAAGATGCGATCCTCCGTCCGCCAACTGCGGTCCGACGCATCATCCTATCAACGGCAATCGCCGAAACGTCCATCACAATCGACGGAGTACGGACAGTGATCGATGGTGGGCGCTCACGTGAGCCCCGTTTCGACCCTCGCTCCGGAATGTCGCACCTTACAACGGTAACAGTGTCAAAGGATGCAGCGGAGCAACGCAGGGGGCGAGCGGGACGTACAGCACCTGGTACTTGCATCAGGCTGTGGACTGAGCAAGAGCACCAGCGTCTTCCAGATCGCAAGACGCCGGAAATCCTGGTGGCGGACTGCGCGCCGATGATGTTGGAGATCGCGGCGTTTGGTGCGCACATGGACGAACTATCATGGCTTGATGCCCCGCCTCGTGCGCACCTGTCTCAAGCACAAGAACTCCTCCAAGAACTCGATGCACTTGATAGTGTTGCCTCGATAACAGAACATGGCAAAAAGCTTCTTCGCTATGGCGTGCATCCTCGCGTTGCACACATGCTGGTGCGCGCCTCCGAACTCGGCTTTGATGCTCATACGTCATCGAGTATTGCCGCCCTCATCGGTGAGCGCGATGTTTTGCGAGGCACGCGCGATGCAGATTTACAGCGTCGGCTTGATGCGCTCAATGGCGACCGCGATGCAGATGCGGATCGCGGCGCCATCGAGGCCGCTCGTAAACGTCGTGATCTCCTAGCAGGGCGGTCCCGTCAGATAGAATCCGGGCAACCCAACGTAGGCGTCCTCCTTGCTCTTGCGTATCCAGATAGACTTGCACGTCGCAAGAGCGACGGTCAATACCTCATGCGCAACGGACGCACGGCGCGGTTGAACGCCGGCGATATGCTTGGCAAGCATGAATGGCTTGCCATAAGCGACCTGGATGGTTCCGGCTCGGAACCACGCATTGCCATTGCAGCACAGATTGATCAGGCGGATGTCCTTTCGGTTTTTTCGTCCGAGATCGTGCTGAGAGCAGAGGCCGGTTGGAATGACCGCGATGGGAAGATCGTTGCGCGGACTGTCCGTATGCTGGGATCGATCGTTCTTGACACTCAACCAAATGCTGCGATCAATGCCGATGAACTCGCCGTCGCATTTTCTCGCGTGATAGCGGAGCGTGGCTTAAAGGATCTTCCATGGTCAGAGGCAGCAATGCGTTTGCGACATCGCGTGATGTTCGCCGTTCACTATGACGCGAGTTCGCTTCCTGACTGGTCCACCGAAGCACTCATTGCAACTGCGGAGGAATGGTTAGCCCCTTCCCTCCGTGGAAAACGAACACTTGGTGAGCTTCAAAAGCTAGATCTCGCAGCGATACTACGGGATAGTCTTACGTATGAACAGCAACGCAGAGTT